>JBFFMG010000195.1:0-7221 GCA_041554215.1 Labilibaculum sp. | reverse complement strand
CCGTCATACCAGAAAGCTTGTTATACATTCTAAAGTAATTCTGAAGTGTTATGGTAGCAAATGTTTGAGTTGCAGCCTCCACTTTTACATTTTCTTTAGCCTCTATCGCTTGATGTAAACCATCTGAGTAACGACGGCCTTCCATAATACGACCTGTTTGCTCATCTACAATCTTCACCTTACCATCCATCATAACATACTCTACGTCTTTTTCGAAAAGAGTATATGCTTTTAATAATTGGTTAATTGTATGAACTCTTTCTGATCTAACAGAATAAGCCTGAATCATTTCATCTTTCTTCGCTAACTTTTCTTCATCCGAAAGATCTGATTTTTCAATTACAGCAACTTCCGATCCAATATCTGGCAACACAAAGAAACCTGTATCTTCAACATCAGCGCTAATCAAGTCAATTCCTTTGTCGGTAAGTTCAATTGAATTGTGCTGTTCATCAATAACAAAATACAACTCATCAGTAATGATGTGCATGTTTTTGTTATTCTCCTGCATATAAAAATTTTCTGTTTTTAAAAGACTAGCCTTATTCCCTTGCTCACTTAAAAATTTAATAAGTGGCTTCATTTTAGGTAAACCTTTATAGGTTCTAAGCAATAATTTAGCACCTTCCTCCTGCTCCTTTTTATCTTCGCTGTTCAATAATTTTTTAGAATCGGTAAAAATTTTCATTACCAAATCATTTTGAGCCTTCACCAATTTTTGAACCCTAGGTTTCAAATCATCAAACTGTTGGTGCTCACCTCTTGGAATTGGACCTGAAATAATCAGTGGAGTACGAGCATCATCCACCAAAACCGAATCGACTTCATCGACTATCGAATAGTTGTGACGGCGTTGAACCAAATCCTTAGGATTTGTTGCCATATTATCACGTAAGTAATCAAAACCAAACTCATTATTTGTTCCGAAAGTAATATCAGAAGCATATGCTTTTCTTCGAGCATCAGAATTTGGTGAGTGCTTATCGATACAATCAACAGATAAGCCATGGAATTGATACAATGGTCCCATCCATTCAGAGTCACGTTTTGCCAAATAATCATTCACGGTAATCACGTGAACACCTCTACCGGTTAATGCATTCAAGAATACAGGTAAAGTAGCCACAAGAGTTTTACCTTCACCTGTTGCCATCTCGGCAATCTTTCCCTGATGCAGAACAGTACCACCAATCAACTGAACATCATAATGAACCATATTCCAGGTTATCTCAGTTCCACCTGCGGTCCACGAATTAAAATACACCGCTTTATCGCCGTCTATTTGTATATTATCGTAATAGGGAGCTAAATCTCTATCAAATTTAGATGCTGTAACTTCCAGTTCATCATTTTCGGTAAATCTGCGAGCTGTATCTTTAACAATTGCAAAGGCGGTAGGAAGAATCTCCGTTAAAACTTCTTCTATTTTGTCATCAATTTTCTTTTCAATTCCGTCAATCTGATCATAGATTTCTTCTCGTGCATTAATAGATAATCCACCTTCTTCTATTTTATCTTTAAGACTTTGGATTTCGTCTTTTTCCACTTTAATGAAATCTTGAACACGCTGTTTTAATTTATCAGATTCTCCACGAAGATCGTCTGTACTTAAAACTGTAATTCTCTCGTATTCTGCTTTAATCCGCCCTAAATAAGGACTCAATTCTTTAAGGTCTCTATCTGACTTATTCCCAAACAGTTTACCTAATGTGCTATTTATAAAACTCATTTTGATTTGTTGATTTCGATGTGTGAAATGTCTTCAACAATAAAGCTGAAAACTAATAATATATAACAAGTGAAATTTCCTATTGAAAACAGGAAAGGAAAGTTAAGCTAAAACCGGGGCTCTTATGTGAAAATCACCCTCAAGTAGTGCACTAAGAACAACTTGGGATAGAATAGAAAAACATTGCAAGCTTTGTGATATTGGAATGCTTTCCAAAGGAATAACCTGCTTTGTTACAGGGAATTTAGGTAAATTCTCCAACAAAGACATTTCATCAACATTTGGGGAATATTTTCCAGCTAGTTGATCCTGCTCTACGTGAGCTAATATTGTTGACGAATAAGATTCATCAAAATTTTGAATATGATCTGCGTACCATTCTGCAAACAAATGATGATCAACAGACATTTCCTGACCATTGGCCACAGGAATTGCTGCTGCACAACCTGTGAGCACACAAAATACTACTATTAAATACCTATTCATATCCATCGAACCCAAAAGTAAATATTTTTATTGACTTAACAGTTCTACATCATAAAAAAAGCCTCACTATTGTGAGGCTTTTAATAATAATTATAGTTTTAATACTATGCTTGAGTTGAATCAACAAAAACTCTAGTCTTAAATTCTTTGTCCATCATATACAAGCCATGTCCTTTTCCTTCAAACATTCTTAATTGATCAAGAATTTCATTAACTGTCGCTTCTTCTTCTACTTGCTCATCAACAAACCACTGTAGAAAATTTATAGAAGCATGATCTTTTTCTTCAATAGCAACATTTACACAGCCATTAATTAAACTAGTCACATGCTCTTCGTGCTTTAATGTTTCTTCGAAAATATTCAAAACCCCATTCCAGCTTGCAGGAACTTCAGTAATTGGTTCCAAAATTACTCTTCCTCCTCGTTCATTTACGTAATCTAATATTTTCATTGCATGAGAAGTTTCTTCCTGAAACTGCACTTTCATCCAATTTGCAACGCCTGGCATTCCATTCGCATTACAATAGTTAGACATTGACAAATAGAAATAAGCAGACCAAAATTCAGCATTGATTTGCTTGTTCAAGATTTCCTCAACTTTTTTACTGATAGCCATAACGTATAATATTTTATGTGTTTTCGATATTCTTCTCAAAAATAGCAAGAATTACACGAACGCCCTACAAATGCTAATGTAGATTGATTCTATTTTACATTTTCAAAATATCTTCCCTTTAACTTTCAAAAAAACAACAAGGCACACTCCGTTTTATTTAGTTTTAGGATCGATGCGAATATGCATTTTTCATTAAAAAATTGAGATATTCGAGCCTGTACTGAAATTTTAATATCTATTTTTAATGTCCCGCAACGAATTTTGCGGATAACCACAAAAAAAATCTATATGGATCCACTTTGGCTCGCAATCGCTTTTGCATTAGGTCTTCTAGTTAAATTAGTTGGACTACCTCCTTTAATTGGCTATCTAATTGCTGGTTTTACACTTAAATATTTTGGTGCCGAATCAAATGATTTAATTCATAGCATATCTGAGCTGGGCATCACCTTACTATTGTTTACTATTGGTCTAAAATTAAGAATAAAGGACCTCTTACATACGGAAGTATGGGGCGGAGCTACCATACATATGTTTCTGGTAACCATTACGATGGGATTAATTCTGTTTGGCTTAAGTTATACTTCCCTGCATGTTTTTACTGATTTCAGTTGGCAACAAGCTTTAATCATCGGTTTTGCGCTAAGTTTTTCAAGTACAATTTATGCCGTAAAAATTCTTGAAGAAAAAAGTGAATTAAAATCGGCTTATGGTATTCTTTCCATCGGGATTCTTATTATACAAGACATATTTGCGGTTTTATACATTGTTATTGTTGCAGGTAAGCTACCTAGCATTTGGGCAATCGGTTTGCCTTTATTATTTGTTATCATTCGCCCTTTATTGCTCCTAATTTTAGATAAAATTGGGCATGGTGAGATATTGGTGCTGTATGGTTTTTTTCTAGCATTTGTTATTGGAGCCGAGTTGTTCAAATTTGTAGGTTTAAAACCTGATTTAGGTGCATTAATAGTTGGTATTCTAATATCAAATCACAAAAAAGCAAAAGAATTGGCCGATTCGTTACTGAATTTCAAAGACATCTTCCTAATCGGATTCTTTTTATCCATCGGATTAATTGGATTGCCAAGCATTCAGATGTTTATCCTTGCAGTTGTGCTTGCCTTATCCATAAATTTTAAAGTCATTCTCTATTTTTTGGTATTGACCAGATTTAAGGTTCGTGCCAGAACATCTTTATTCACCTCTTTGGCTTTAGCCAATTTTAGTGAGTTTGGATTAATCGTAGCATCGATAGCTGTTGCAAAAGGATTGATTCCTTCAGATTGGTTGGTAACAATTGCCATATCTGTAGCAATCACTTTTATTATATCATCCCCTCTGAATGCAAAATCGCATAAAATTTATCATTTAGTTAAAGATCATTTGCGCAAATTCGAAACTCAGAAACGTTTGATTTACGATAAAGCTTTCGATGTTGGAAGCTCTGAAATTCTTGTTTTTGGAATGGGGAAATTGGGTGTGTCGGTTTACAATCAGTTAAACAAAACCTATGGTCACACAGTACTCGGCTTAGATTACAACTATGATGTGGTTCAGCGACTCAAAAATGAAAATAAGAACGTTCAACAAGATGATGCTTCGGATAGTGAATTCTGGGAAAACATATTTGAAAAATCGAACCACCATAAGGTAAAACTGGTAATGCTTTGTATGAATGATCACAAATCGAATATTTTTGCAATTGAGCGTTTGAAAGCTACTAGTTACAAGGGAAATATTGCTGCAATAGCTCGTTTTGAAGACGAAAAAAAACAACTTGAAAAAATGAATGTAGATGCTGTTTATGACATTTATTCAGAAGCCGGTTATGGTTTTGCCAATCATGTTTGTCATCAGATAAATATAGGGTGTGAAACAAAAAATCCAATCTTGTAAAAAGAAGAATATTAAACGAAATAAAAGGGCCTTCCAATTTGGAAGGCCCTCTATATATTAATCGATAAAATCTAATTAGATAGAATCGATAATTGCATTTAATGTAACACTCGGACGCATCGCTTTGTTTGCCAACTCCTCGTTTGGCAAATAGTAACCCCCAATATTCATTGGCTTACCCTGAGCATCATTTAATTCTGCAACAATTTTAGCTTCGTTCGCTTTCATATCAGCAGCAACCTTTGAAAATGTTTCTTTTAATTCAGCATTTTTATTTTGTGCAGCAATTGCTTCCGCCCAATACATTGATAAATAGAAATTAGAACCACGGTTATCCAACTCATTTACATTACGAGATGGCGATTTTCTCTCTTCCAAGAATTTGCTTACACCTAAATCAAGCGTTTCTGCGAATAAAGCAGCTTTCTCATTATTAAATACATTAGCCAAGTGCTCTAAAGAAACTCCTAAAGCTAGGTATTCACCTAAGGAATCCCAACGTAAGTGACCTTCAGACATAAATTGCTGAACGTGCTTAGGAGCTGATCCACCGGCACCAGTTTCAAATAAACCACCACCATTCATCAAAGGAACAATTGAAAGCATTTTAGATGAAGATCCCAATTCCAAGATTGGGAAAAGATCGGTCAAGTAGTCACGTAAAACATTACCAGTCACAGATATGGTATCTTCTCCTTTACGGATTCTTTCTAAAGAGAATGTAATAGCCTTCACCGGATCTAAAATACGAATATCTAAACCAGTTGTATCGTGATCAGCTAGGTAAGTTTTTACTTTTGAGATTAACTGAGCATCGTGTGCACGATTCTCGTCTAACCAGAAAATAGCTGGAGTGTTGGTTGCTTTAGCTCTCGTTACAGCTAATTTAACCCAATCTTTAATTGGGGCATCTTTAACTTGGCACATTCTGAAGATATCTCCCTTTTCAACTTTCTGCTCCATTACAACAGAACCGTTGAATTCTACAACGCGGATAATTCCATCGCCTTGAGCCATAAAAGTTTTATCGTGAGATCCGTATTCTTCTGCCTTCTGAGCCATTAAACCAACGTTTGAAACAGATCCCATAGTAGCTACATCGTACGCACCATTTTTTCTACAGTCGTCGAAACAAACTTGGAACATGGTAGCATAACATCTGTCTGGAATCAACGCTTTTGTATCCTGAAGCTCTCCTGCAGAATTCCACATTTTGCCACCATCACGAACAACAACTGGCATTGAAGCATCGATAATAACATTATTTGGAACGTGTAAATTTGTAATTCCTTTATCAGAATCAACCATCGCAATATCAGGACGTGACTTGTATACTTCCATAATATCAGCTTCGATTTCAGATCTCTTAGCTTCAGGAAGGTTTTGAATTTTATTGTAAAGATCACCCAAACCATTGTTGAAGTTCACTCCCAATTCTTTAATTGTATCGGCGTGCTTAGTGATGGCTTCTTCATAGAAAACTTCTACTGCATGTTTAAACATTACAGGATCAGAAATCTTCATCATGGTTGCTTTAAGGTGTAGTGACCATAGTAATCCTTCTTCTTTAGCAGCTGCAATTTGTTCCGCATAAAAAGCACGTAAAGCCTTTACATTCATTACTGATGAATCAATAACTTCGCCAGCTAATAATTCTTGCTTTTCTTTTAAAACGGATATATTTCCTGTATTATCAAGAAACTCAATTCGCACGTTAGTAGCATTGGCCATGGTTACTGATTTCTCTGAACCATAAAAATCACCATCTGTCATGTGTGCTACGTGAGATTTTGAATCTGCAGACCATTTTCCCATTCTGTGTGGGTTATTTTTAGCGTACTGCTTAACTGAACCTGCTGCTCTACGATCTGAGTTACCTTCACGAAGTACTGGATTTACGGCACTACCTAAAACCTTAGCAAATCTAGCTTGAAGAGCTTTGTCTTCTTCTGTTTTAGCTTCTTCAGGGTACAATGGAATCTTATATCCTTTTTCCTGCAACTCAGCAATAGCTTCCTGCAATTGTGGAATTGAAGCACTGATATTTGGCAATTTAATAATATTTGCTTCTGGCGTTAAGGACAGCTTACCTAATTCAGCCAAATAATCTGGGATTCTTTGCTCTTCAGTCAAATTCTCAGGAAAGTTGGCAATAATTCTTCCTGCAAGAGAAATATCCTTGGTTTCGATTTCAACACCTAAAGTTTTTGTGAAGGCTTTGATAATTGGCAATAGTGAATAGGTCGCTAAGGCTGGAGCTTCATCAATTTTAGTGTAAATGATTTTTGACTTCTGTGCCATGTTGGTTGTTGTTTTGAGTGATTTAATAATTAATAAAAAGTCCGTGTATAATAAGTATAAACATGAATTGTTTACAATTCAAATTCGAAGTAAACTTATGTATTTTTTTTATTTTCCGATTTAAAAGAACTTCTTTTTTACTGAATTTTTTCTTTAATTACAACTATCTAAAAATAAGGCCCCTGTATG
>JBFFMG010000194.1:0-7225 GCA_041554215.1 Labilibaculum sp. | reverse complement strand
TAGAAAACCCTTGGGCGCGATTAGCCACGGTTGTTTCCTTTGCTACGGTACCAGTAATCACCGATTTAATAAATGAACCTCCAACCATTATTAAAACGACTATCGGAATAATAAACCATTTGTGCAAACTGTCTTCTAATCCGTTAAAAACAGTAATCTTAGAGTATTCGACCAAGCCTGCAGATTGCAGCATGGTAGGAAATATCGCGAGTCCTGCATATCCAACAGTTAGTAAGGAAAAAGCAAGTAAAAGCGCCTTTTTAAAACCCATTTTATCTGCTAAAGCACCACTAAATGTAGGTAGCAAATACAATCCTCCTGAAAAGAAACCAGATATTAAGGCTGCTTCAACATCGCTAAAGCCCAATATTCTTGATAAATATATTGTTATAACAATAAATACTCCATAATATGCAGCTCTTTCCAATAACTCTACCGAATTGGCGACCCAAAACGCTTTGGAAAAGCTCTCTTTTATTCTTCCCTCTTTTTTACCACTCATGTTTCTTCTTTCTTTAATTATATCGTAAGATTATCCTTTTTTAAATTTAGGCTCCTAAAAATAGTCTTACTTCATGGATAAATCAAATATAAATAATCAATAGCCAGTTTGTGTTATCACTAAAGCATTCTGTCATACTGAAAAAGTTTGTAATTTTTGTGGATAAAATATTAGTGATTTAAGACGCCGTCGTAAAAATCTCTTCGGTTTTTCTCGATGGTGGTGTTTATGGATTATTAAACTTTTCTACAAATACCTCGGTGCTATTCACCTTTACGTACAATGTATTTTTTGTTTTATTACCAAAGCCTCTTCAAATCCTATTGTGCTCTGCACCTTTATGCACACACAAAAAAGCTCAGGTAAAACCTGAGCTTTCAATCAATTATAATAAAAAGAATTATTCCCAATCGAGAATTACTTTTCCGCAATTTCCTTCTTCCATGATATCAAATCCTTTTTGGAATTCATCGGCCTTAAAGCGATGAGAAATCATTGGAGATAAATCCAATCCACTCATCAACATTTGCTCCATTTGATACCAAGTCTCGTACATTTCACGACCATAGATTCCTTTTAGCTGAAGTCCTTTGAAAATGATATCGTTCCAGTTTACTTTTGTTTGCTGAGGCAAAATACCTAAGAGAGAGATCTTACCTGAATTGTACATGTGAGAAACCATGTCGCCAAAAGCCGCTGGTGCACCTGAACATTCCAATCCTATATCGAATCCAATCATACCCAAATCTTTAATTGCATCATCAAGACTCTCAGTTAACGGATTAACAACTCGGTCGGCACCCATTTTCTTAGCTAATTCAATTCTGTATGGATTGGTTTCTGTAGCCACCACGTAACGAGCTCCTGCAAATTTTGCAATTGCCACACACATGCTTCCTATTAAACCTGCACCAGTAACCAAAACATCTTCACCAATTATTGGCCATGAAAGAGTTGTGTGTGTTGCATTACCAAATGGATCCATAATGGCCAAAAGTTCATCACTAATCTCATTACTCATTTTCATAAGATTTGATGAAGGAATGGCAGCATATTCGGCAAAAATACCATCTATGTTTACACCAATTCCTACGGTATGTTCACATACATGCTTACGTCCACGTCTACAGTTTCGGCAATGTCCACAAGCAATATGACCTTCACCTGTTACACGATCGCCAATTTTAAAGCCAGTAACCCCAGCCCCTAGTTCTGCAACTTCTCCAACATATTCGTGACCAATTATCATTCCAGGTTTAATGGTATTTTGCGCCCACTCATCCCATTTATAAATATGTAAATCAGTGCCACAAATGGCTGTTTTTCGTATTTTTACAAGAACATCGTTAACTCCTACTTTAGGAACATCGACTTCTTCCATCCACAAGCCTTTTTCAGCTTTGGATTTTACAAGAGCCCTCATTTTTGTCATTGTCGTTTTGTTATATTGTTGTTGTGTAAGTATTTAAATCTCTACAAACATGACGATTGCATATTTGATTAATCTATTTCGAAATTATAAAAACTAAATTAGTTTTTCAATGAATTCTCGACGAATTATTTTGACCTTTTTCGATTTTTAAAATTCAATCTATAAAAAGACCACACCCTCCAAATAACAACCTCATATTTAGGACTTATACACTCAAATTATCAACCGCGAAAATTTGAGCAGAACTTAATTTATCTTTAAAAATCGGAATCCTGTATCTACTGTTGAATATAACTTGCCGGCTCGCACAATTCTATCTCTTGAAAGATCCGATATATGGGAAAATCCTATTCGAAAAGCATCTGAATCCTCCTTTATAGCTTCGGTATTTTGAACACAAATAAAACTACGATTGGACGATTGCATTTGGTTTAATT
Organism: Labilibaculum sp.; assembly: GCA_041554215.1. GTDB lineage: Bacteria > Bacteroidota > Bacteroidia > Bacteroidales > Marinifilaceae > Labilibaculum. The sequence goes on along the minus strand of JBFFMG010000194.1, from coordinate 4,854 downwards.
TAAAAATAGCATGAACTGCAGATGCCGATCCTGCAAAAAGATCAAGAATTAAATCTTCTTCATCGCTTAATTGCTCAAATATTTTCACCAATAAATTGGTTGGTTTCGGATATTTAAACGGATTTCCTTCTGGGTACAGTTCCTTTAATTCCCGGGTTCCTTTACTCGTTGGAATATCAGTAATAATTGAAGAAATGGGATTATAGAAACTTTTCAGCTCCGATTTATATTTTTTCAGGAGAAACCGTTTGCCTTTTTCTTTGGGGAAAATCATTTTTCCTGAATTAAGCCATTCACCAACACGTTGTTCCGAAAAAGCCCAAAATCGGCCATGTGGTGGCAAATATTCTTCTTTTGTATGTGGATTTACAATTACAAAACGAGAATTAGAATTACCACTTGCAGCCGATGGATTATCGGGAATCCAATCTCCATTTAAATCGTGATCAGGATTTGAATAATTTGATAAATCCTTAGGTTCTCCTTTTAATTTTATTTCATCAGAATTTTTAGCGTATAATAAAATGTATTCGTGGTTTGTTGCAAATGAATTTCTGTTGGCATTTGAGTTTGATCGGTTTACCCAGATAAAACAACCTATAAAATTATCTTCTCCAAAAACCTCATTACATATCAATTGCATGTTTGATTTCTCACTTTCGTCAATGGATATAACAACAGAACCATTATCGCTTAAAAGTTGCCTTGACAATACCAATCTTGGATAAATCATATTCATCCAATTGGTATGTACTTCTCCACTCTCAATCTGATTTTTCAGAAAAGAATCAACTCGTTCAATTCCTGAATCGTTTAAAAATTCCAGGTACTGATTTGATCGAATTTTAAAACGATCATTATAAGCAAAATCAGTCCCTGTATTGTAGGGTGGATCGATGTAAATTAATTTTATTTTACCTGCATAATCTTTCTGCAACAAACGCAAAGCATCCAAATTATCTCCTTCAATAAACAGATTTTTAGTTTTATTTGGATGAACTGATTTCCCCTTATCCAAAACCAATTTATCTGCTGTATTTTCATTTGCCTGTTTCAAGGAAGTATTTTTCCCAAACCAGCTTAATCCATAGTTCAATTCATCTCGAAACTGATCGGCTTCCAGATAAATTTTAAGCTTCTGAATATCTAATTGATCTCCAACAAAGACTTCTGGGAGGAGACTTTTCAGTTCTGTTATTTTTTTTTGTTTCTGGTAGAAAGAGAGTAGCTTTTTTCCTTGCATAGCAGCCAGTCTGAAGTAATGTAATTTGTTTCACAAACCTACAACTTTTCAGACTTGAATAAAAATAACGAAGCTCGATTTCGAAGAGAAAATATACCTAACCATTCTTATTCAAGAACAATTTCTCATACAAATAATCATCATTGCTGCTAATGCGAATCAGATAAGCTTCATCGGTCAAATTACCTGGCAATGATTCCTCACAAAACTGTTTAGAGCCTAAAGTTAAACTCACAATTTCTCCAGATAAATTGATCACTCCGAATCTATAAATTCCTTTACTACAAATCTTTATGTCGATTACTTTTATTTAATCCATTACGAAAGTAAATGAAGGGAAACTATTATTTGTTCTCCTTATGTTATTAAAAGTTAATTTAATTGTAAGAATTTTCAAGAATTAGAGAACTCTAACTTTCTGCCATCTAGTTTTTGCTATCTTTGCGCCATGCAAGCAAAAAATATTGATAATAAAAAGATTTTAGAGAAGCTATCGATTCAGAAATTGAATGAGATGCAAGAGGAATGCGCAAAAGCCTATGCGAAAAATAGCGATCTGCTTTTGGTATCCCCAACAGGGTCGGGAAAAACCTTAGCTTTTTTGTTACCTATGCTTGCTGAGTTAGATCCTGAAGTGAATGCTGTTCAAACTCTAATTTTAACCCCTGCAAGAGAACTTTCTTTACAAATAGAGAATGTTTTTAAAAGCATGGGGACTGATTTTAAAGTTAATTGTTGTTATGGCGGACATCCTATGTCAACCGAAAAAAACAATTTAAAAACTCCTCCTGCTGTGCTTATTGGCACTCCAGGAAGAATTGCAGATCATATTCGAAGAGGAAATTTTGATTGTCGAAATATCAAAACTCTGATTTTGGATGAGTTTGACAAGTCTCTTGAATTAGGCTTTCAGAAAGAAATGAAGGAGGTTACACTCGCCCTGCCTTCTAAAATAAAAAAGGTTTTAACCTCTGCTACTAATAATATAGATATTCCAGATTTTACAAGACTAAATTCGCTTATAGAATTAGACTTTATTCCGAATGCAAAACCAATTGCCTTGGATCAAAAGAAAGTAATATCCGTAGAAAAATACAAGTTAGCGACTCTTTTTCAATTGGTTTGTCATTTGGGAAATCAGCCAAGCTTAGTTTTCTGTAATCATCGTGATGCTGTAGAACGTATTGGCAAGCATTTTTTAAATGAAGGCATTCAGTGTGATGTTTTTCATGGTGGATTGGAACAGGATGATCGAGAGAGAGCTCTGCTAAAATTCCGTAATGGAAGTCATTACCTGCTAATTGTTACAGATCTAGCTTCGAGAGGATTAGACATTCCTGAGATTAAAAATGTGATTCACTACCAACTACCAAGAGTAGAAGAAGCATTTACACATAGAAATGGGCGAACAGCCAGAATGAACGCCGAAGGAACTTCCTACCTAGTGCTTGCGCAGGATGAAACACCGCCAGAATTTATTCCTGACAACATTGAAATACTTGAACTATCGGAAGATCTTCCATATCCGGCAGAACCAGAATGGGAAACACTATACATTTGTTTGGGTAAAAAAGAGAAAATTAATAAAATAGACCTAGTTGGTTTCTTTTGTAAGGTTGGAAATTTGAAAAAAGAAGAATTAGGGAAAATTGATGTTTTAGATCACTCATCGTTTGTCGCCGTAAAAAGAGGACTGGGTGAAAAATTAGCTCGTAAACTTAAAAACGAACTCATTAAAAAGAAGAAAGTTAAAATTCAGGTTTCATATTAAGCCGCGGATAATTCTTTACTCTTTAAATAAAAATATTCTTATTTGGCTTATTCCGAATTGGTAGAGAGTAGTACAGCCTGACCAATAGTTAGCTTTTACTACTTTTATGGGTTTGAATGAACTGTTAAGATTCTAATTATTCTCCAAAAAATTTATCGAACAGACGACTGAACATCTTTTTAGTTTTGGATTCTTCATTTGAAACTACATTTTGTATGGAAATACTTCTGAATATATGTTCCCAATCTGGTAATCCACCAAAATTGCGATCATCTATGTATAAATCAGCGTAAATTTTCCGGCTAATTGTGTCATCAAATTCTTCTTCGGGATAATTTCTGTTAACAGAATAAAACTCCAAACCTCTCTTTTCGCAATAATCGACTGCATCGAAGAGCATTCCTCCTGTTCTGTAGGTCCATAAAATAATTTGATGACCTTCCTTTTGTAAAGCGATTAAACTTTCGATAGCAAAGGGAATCTCAATTCCAATCTCAGGATATTTATGTTGTACAATTGTGCCATCAAAGTCTACTGCAATAATCATGAAGGGAATAATTTAGGTGTCAATTGGTATAAAAATATAGAATTATTTTATTCTTTCATCAATGATTAGCAAACAAAAATGGCCCGAACTGAAGTTCAGACCATTTATATTCAAAATGTTAATTACTTGAGACCTTTTCCCACAATCTTCTAACCACTCCCGGAGGAGTGTCTTCATAATAATAACCATTCCCGCTTGAGTTCATGGAAGACTTCCCTTGATAGCCATTCATCGACACATCATTTAATACCAATGAAACATTCTTTAAGGTTCCTTTTACAGCCAACTGATTCACAAAATCAATTTGTGATCGATGACTAAAGCCTTGACGAAGAACAAATAGATTTGCATCAGCAAATTTTCCTGTAATGATACCATCTGTTACCATCGAAAGAGGAGCATTATCGATAAAAATGTAATCGTATTTGCCTTTCACCTCATTTAAAAACTTTTCAAACCTACCATTTTCCAATAGCTCAGCCGGATTTGGAGGCACCGGTCCCGAGGTTACGCAATAAAGATTCTCAATGTCTGTTTTCTGAATAATCTCATCACAATTGCTAAAACTGATTAAATAAGTGCTTAAACCAAGCTTATTATCTAAATCGAAAGCAACTTCTATTTTTGGCTTTCGTAAATCGGCTCCAATCAGTAAAACCTTCTTATTATTCATGGCGACAATAGTAGCCAAATTCACAGTTGCGAAGGATTTCCCTTCTTCGGGAACCGTTGAATGAATTCCAATTATTTTAGTTGGACTATTAGGCAGAACGTAATTCAAATTTGTACGTAAGGTCCTAAATGATTCCGATATAGCCGATCGGGGATGATAAAATACGGGAACTGCTTCACTGTATTTATTGTGAGCAATAGTTCCCAAAACAGGAAGTCGGGTCCTCTTCATTAACTCTTCCTTATTTTGAATATTATCATTAAAGAATTCCTTCAAAATAATGATCAGAAACGGAAGTCCAATTCCCAAAAACATACCTATCAACAAATTAATTGCCGTTTTAGGTTTTATTTTTATAATGGTAGCCAATCTTGCTGGATCAATTATTTGAGAATCTGAAATATTAGATGCTTTTGCGATAGCCGCTTCGGCTCTTTTTTTAAGAAGAAAAGTATAGAGCTCATTGTTTAGATCGAAATTCCTTTTCATGTTGACCAGTTTCTGCTCATTTTTAGGCATTCGAGCCAATTGCTCTTTCACAGTCTCCATTCTGCTGGTTAAACTCCTAACTTCAATTAGGGAGTTGGCTACCATACTTTCAAGGTTCTCCTCTAAACTTT
>JBFFMG010000193.1:0-7258 GCA_041554215.1 Labilibaculum sp. | reverse complement strand
TTGTAGCTCGAGAGGTTTCTACATCGTTTGCCAATTTACTCACATTGGGTTGAAAAGGAACATTACAAGAAATAATGTACAGAAGCTTCTTTAATTTCGACAAGTATTTCAATTCAATCTGGTTCAGATATGTAATGTCAAATTCCAGCATTAAATTAATCATTTTCAACAAATTATCCATAAAGCTTTTCTCATCCTGATAACAAGGATAATATCCAAACCTAAGATAATCGTTAAAATAAGCTAGGGGACGAACCTTACTAAGAATTTCATCAACAATACTTTCATGATTCTCCAATAACTCTTCCAATGAATAGCGACGAAATTGATTTCCAGATTCATAATTCAGAAATTCTCTAAACGACAATCCATTCAGGTAATAAACACTTGCATAACCTTTTAGGTCTTCATTGGTTTTTATACGTAGAATTGATGAACCGGTAAAAATAATTTGCAAATCAGGATATTGCTCAAAACAAGTTCGCAATCCTTTTGCCCATTCAGGGTATTTATGAATTTGATCAAGCAATAATATCTTACCACCTCTTTTATAGAACTCATCAATAAATGGAACTAAGCCTTTCTCGGTAAAGAATAGATTGTTCAAATTGATGTACAAGCAATTCTTATCGTTGGCGTGGTGCTCACGAATATAATCCAGTAAAAAAGTTGTTTTTCCAACTCCTCTGGATCCTTTAATAGCGATTAAACGTTGCGACCAATCTATTTCATCAGCCAACACACGTCTAATTGTGCCTTTCTTATGCTTCAACAAACTATTATGAGTCTGTAATAAAGTGTTCATTTTCTTTCGAATTTTACATCGCAAATTTATAGAATAAAAGCGGTCTTTTGCTATCTAGAGATTACAAAATACTTTTCTTTTTGCAATTTATACTTATTTAAAATAAGGACCTTCATTTTCTTAAACCTCTGGCAATAAGAAAACTAGTTCAATCATGGAATCAACGAACCAACTCCATTTCTCTGAATTAATATCACACAAACAAGCGCCTTTAGTTTAACACAAAAAGAAAGGGTAGTGACTGTAATCACTACCCTTTTATATCTTTTTAAAACAAAAAGTAATTTACTTATCGTTCATTGAGATCAAGAATTCTTCGTTCGATTTTGTTTTTCTTAAACGATCCTGCAAAAATTGCATTGCTTCAACGGAATTCATATCTGTAAGGTAATTTCTTAGAATCCAAATACGATTCAATTGATTTGGATCAAGCAGTAGATCATCACGACGCGTACTTGATGCTGTAATATCAATTGCTGGGAAAATTCGTTTATTAGATAACTTACGATCTAATTGAAGTTCCATGTTACCAGTTCCTTTAAATTCCTCAAAGATAACATCATCCATTTTAGAACCTGTATCGGTTAATGCTGTAGCTAAAATTGTTAGCGATCCACCATTTTCAATATTTCTTGCTGCTCCAAAGAAACGCTTTGGTTTGTGCAATGCATTTGCATCCACACCACCAGAAAGCACTTTACCTGAAGCTGGAGAAACAGTATTATAAGCACGAGCTAGTCGAGTAATAGAATCTAACAGAATCACTACATCATGACCACACTCCACCATACGCTTAGCTTTCTCCAAAACAATATTAGCAACACGAACATGACGCTCAGCAGGCTCATCAAAAGTAGATGAAACAACCTCTGCATTTACGCTACGAGCCATATCTGTAACCTCTTCAGGACGCTCATCAATCAATAAAATGATCATGTAAGCCTCTGGATTATTTGCAGCAATCGCATTAGCAATTTCTTTCAAAAGAACAGTCTTACCTGTTTTTGGCTGCGCTACAATAAGTCCTCTTTGTCCTTTACCAATTGGAGCAAACATATCAACAAGGCGTGTCGACATTGAATTCATTCCTTTTCCTGTCAAATCAAATTTCTCATCAGGAAATAAAGGAGTCAAATGATCGAAAGGTACACGATCACGAATCACCTCTGGTAATCTACCATTAATCTTTGATACCTTAATTAACGGAAAATATTTCTCACCTTCTTTCGGTGGACGGATTGTACCATTAACTGTATCTCCAGTTTTTAAACCAAACAATTTGATTTGCGACTGAGATACATATATATCATCAGGGGAATTTAAATAATTATAATCCGAGGAACGAAGAAATCCATAACCATCAGGCATAATCTCCAAAACACCTGAATTTTCAATTATTCCATCGAATTCAAACAATTTTTCTTTCTCCCGTTTTTCAAAACGTTTTCTATTTGGATTTTCAGGTCTCTCTGATTTTTCTGGTCTTTCAGATTTTGCTTGTCTTTCAGAAACTTCTTTTCCTTCTGGTTTTTCCTGACCTTCAGACTCAACTTGATCCTCGGATACAGCTTTCCCCTCAGGCTTATCCTGACGTTCTGGTCTTGGTCCTCGAGCTGGTCTTGGCGTTCTTGGTGGTCTTGGTGGTCTTGCAGATCTTTCGCTTGCCGATGCGTTTTCATCTGTTTCAGAGACAGCAGCAACAACATCCGATTGCTCTTCTTTCTTTTCTTCTACAGAATTATCACCAACTTTTTCAGTAGCTGGTCTAACATCTCTTCTTGGCTGTCTAGGAGCTTCTTTCTGTATTGGTTTTTCTTCTTTAGGAGTAACCGGAACTGCAACATCTTTAGTTGGTTGCTCTGGCTTTCTTCTTTTTGGTAAAATCGATCTAGATCGACCTTCTTCTGTTTTATTCTCTCCTACAGGACTCTTAGGTCTCTTTAGGTTAATCTTTTTTTCTGGTGTTTTTCTTTCAGAAGCTACAATTGCCTGTTGATCAAGGATTCGGTAAATTAAATCCTGTTTCTTAAAAGACTCAATCTTTTTAACGTTGAGTTCTTTAGCGATTTCTCGTAATTCAGGCACAAGCTTCTTGTTTAATTCAAGAATATCGTACATAAATGATATATTAATATTTTTTTGGGTGATTTTTTTAGATAGAAATTGTATTTTAGGACAATAGGAAACCTGATCTTTCGACCTCTAAATGAGAAGAATTAATCTGAATTCAATTGCAATATTACGGAATTAGTTATAAATCACAAAAAATAAATGATTTTATTATTTAAAACACTAAAACTTAAAAGTATAAAATAAGTTTATTAAAACTTAAAATACTCCTTCTGAAAGCCCCGAGAATTTCTTTTTCTAAATGATTTTGCTATATTTAAATATAAACGAGAACATCTCTCTCGGATATAATTACCATTTAAAATCCACTATGAGACAACTAAAGATCACTAAACAGGTAACCAACAGAGAAACTCCATCACTCGACAAGTATCTGCATGAAATTGGGAAAGTTGATCTTATTTCTGCGGAAGAAGAAGTTCAACTTGCCAGGGAGATAAAGAAGGGCAATAAAAAAGCTCTTGATCGGCTAATTAAATGTAATCTTCGTTTTGTTGTTTCCGTATCAAAGCAATATCAAAACCAAGGTCTTAGCCTTCCCGATTTGATAAATGAAGGAAACTTAGGGCTAATTAAAGCTGCTCAACGATTTGATGAAACGAGAGGTTTTAAGTTCATATCTTATGCTGTTTGGTGGATTAGACAATCCATTTTACAAGCTTTGGCGGAACAAGCCCGAATTGTGCGGCTGCCGTTAAATAAAATTGGTTCAATTAATAAAATCAACAAAACATTCGCTCAACTAGAGCAAGAGTATCAGCGAGAGCCATCTCCTGAAGAAATTGCTGTTATTTTAGAGATGAGTCCGAAAGATGTAAAAGAAGCATTAAAGGCATCTGGCAGACACATCTCAATGGATGCACCGATAAATCCAGACGAAGAGAATACTCTTTACGACATATTACTCAGTAATGACGAAATTAGTCCTGATCAAAAGCTAATTAGGGACTCTCTTCGAAAAGAGATTGATCGATCTTTATCGACACTCTCGAAACGTGAGGCTGCAATTATTAAATTGTATTTTGGCTTAAATGGAAAACCTCCTTACTCACTTGAAGAAATTGGGAAAGAATTTGGATTAACCCGTGAAAGAGTTCGCCAAATTAAAGAAAAGGCAATTAAACGAATGAAAACAACATTTAGAAGTAAAATACTAAAAACGTATTTAGGCGAATAACTTGTTAAAAAAAACAATATCAAATAAAAACGCACAAGCATCTCGCTATAAACTAGATAAGTATTACATTTTAGGGGTGAAAAGAAAAGGATAAGAATTGACGGCGAATTTTCATTTGCCTCCTCTTATCCTTTTTTTAATTATATCTTTGCACCTTGATTTAAACAAAACGTAAACAACCAAATGCAAACATTAATTTCACCTTCACTATTAGCTGCCGATTTTACAAATCTAAAGGCCGATATCGAAATGGTAAACAACAGTGATGCCGATTGGTTTCACCTAGACATTATGGATGGAGTATTCGTCCCAAACATATCCTACGGTCTGCCTGTTGTTGAGCAAATAAACAAAATTGCTAAAAAACCCTTAGATGTTCATCTGATGATTATTGATCCAGATCGCTATGTAGAAGCTTTTAAAAAAGCTGGAGCCGATATACTAACAGTTCATTACGAAGCATGTACTCATCTTCATCGCACGATTCAAAATATTCACAGCAATGGGATGAAAGCTGGCGTATCACTTAATCCACACACGCCTGTTTCTGTTTTAGAAGATATTATTTCTGATATTGATTTGGTTCTCTTAATGAGTGTAAATCCTGGTTTTGGTGGACAAAGCTTTATTGAGAACACTTATGCCAAAGTTGAAAAACTTGCTCAATTAATCAAGTATAAAAACGCCTCGGTTATCATTGAAATTGATGGAGGTGTAAATTTGGAAACTGGTAAAAAATTAATTGAAGCAGGAGCCAATGCTCTTGTCGCAGGTAGCTTTGTTTTTGGATCAAATGATCCTAATAAAACCATAGCCGACTTGAAAAGCCTATAATTAAAAAAAGAAAGACCAAATGCACATTTGGTCTTTCTTTTTTATATTTTCACAGCATCATTTCCTTCCAGATAATCTTGAAGGTATGCAAATTGAGGAGTCAATCTACCTCCTTTCACAATAGTCGCCCGCTCAATTATCCCATCAGGATCATCAGAAAAAAGGGCTTCGTACACATTCTGATACAGTGCCTCCCCAAAGTCAATTGACGAGTCACGTGGTAATTCACCAGGCAAATTATCAACAGCCATAACTGTAACATTTTTCTTATCAATAAAAGGAATTACTTCTTCCTCATTAAATCGATCGTATCCGTAAAAGGACGATGCTATTGTTGATGCTCGAAGCGTTGATGCAATTGGACCATTTAGATCACAACTAACATCAGCAATTACGGAAATATTAAAATCCTTATCTTTATAATCTTCTGAACTTAAAAACTTTGGAGACTTTGGGTCCCAGTAATGGCATGCAATATATAAATCGGTTACTTTAGTAAAAGGATTAAATGTTGATTGATACATTTCCGGATTATCGTAAAAATCCTGAAGATTAAATTTTCGCCCATCTTTCCGCTCTACATAACTTTCCGGATCAATTCTACAAACAACAGGCTCATTAAAACTTTCTCTCAAAAACTGCTGAGGTCCTACCTCTTTTAGATTCAAAATCCGAAGTGTTTGCATGGCACCCATTGCAACCCGGCCACCTCCGGTAATTAATATTTTAATCGGTTTTAAACTAATTTTTTTCAGATGTAAATACATCTCCTCCATATCCTTACACGCACTAGCCGGTGGTAAATCGAACAGATCGGTTCGCACACCTCTAGCTCTAAGTGCTTTGTATGCACCCACCACACCTGCCCAATGACCAAAAGCCACTAAACGTTTATTCTTATTGTCTTTTAAATATTCATAATCAATCAATGTTATATTTCTGTTGATTATTTGTTGCAGTAATTCACGATTGTAGAGTTGTTCCTTTGCGGTATGTGAAAAAAATAAATAGGTTTTATTGGGAATTAAGGTAGGGATTGCCACTTCTTTCACCCCAATTAAAATATCACAATCGCGCAAATCTTCCGTTAAAAAATAGCCCTGCTCTCTATATTCAGAATCAGTAAAGCAACGAATATCACTAGGCTGAATGTATATACTGACATGAGGATATTTATTAAGAATTTGCAGCCCTGTCACTGGCGGTATTGCAACTCTTCTATCCGGTGGATTCTTAGTCTCCCGCAGTACTCCAATTCTAATTTTTTTATTCATAGGATTCCTTATTAATATGCAAGTGAGCGATTTTATACGGAAAATAAACTTTAAGATAAGAATAAAAACGACCGTTACCTGTTTGCCTAGAATAGATTTATTACCTTTTTAGTAGTAGATCTCTAATTTGTTCCTTCATCAAACCTTTATCTTTTAACAAACACAACTCAAAAAGCCTAAATACTTATTCTTTGTAATTGATAACTAAATACCTATACTTACAAACTTAAATTTAATACTAATTTGGCAAGCTTTCTATGAAAAAAACATACAAACTGTGTGAATTTTATTAATTTTGTATCAATTCTGGGGCTGACGTGGATTTTGACAGCATGATGAATTAGTATGTAAGCATGTCGAGCGTTGTTATTCCAGCTCGTAAATATCGGATATCAAACTTTTTAATTGGCGAAAATAACTACGCTCTTGCTGCTTAATCGAATCTAGTAGATTAATGCTTCATCACCACTCTAGGAGTGGAGACGAGACATCCAACTCATGGTTTCCACCTTGTTACGGTGAGTAATTGGATGCTATCAATTCGGGGTTAGTCTACTTCAGGCTTTGGGGAGTAGGCGAAATTAAGAAGATAAGATAAAGACTCGGGTGTGCTTTCCCTAACTTTATACGAAAATTAATAAATCACTACGCATGTAGAAAGCTTATTGATCGCGTGTTTGGACCAGGGTTCGATTCCCTGCAGCTCCACTAGACAATAGTCAAATTAAATCAAATCCGCTCAAACTGTTCAGTTTGAGCGGATTTTTTATATCTTCATATTCAAATCAGATTAAATTAAATCAAATAAGTAGATACCTATCGGATACCAATTTCAATAATTTAATAATTGGTGTCTGGGATATACTAAAATTTTGAATATGAATACACGTAGTACTCTTGGAATATTATTACACATAAGGAAAGATAAGCTCAATAAAAAAGGAGAAGCTCCAATTTTCTTAAGAGTAACTGTTAATGGCAAAAGAGCAGAAATCTCAACCAAACAATTTGTAATTCCTGAGAAATGGAACAGCCAAG
>JBFFMG010000192.1:0-7261 GCA_041554215.1 Labilibaculum sp. | reverse complement strand
TCAAAATTGGCACTTCAGATTCTTCAATCACATTCGAAACAACGCTTCCCAATAGGTTTGTAGTTCCAGCGGTTTCACCTCGACTTCCCATAATCATTAGGTCGGGTTTGTAGGTGCTACAAAGATTCAATATTTCGGAAGAAGCTGTTCCTCCGCTCAAAGCATAATCGACTTCAATCCCCTCAATTTTTTCCTTTTCCAATCTATTGCGGATATCGTAATACAATTCTTTTATTCTAGCTTTAGCATTCTTCTCAACTTCCGAAAGCACTTCTACAACAGTTGCGTTATAGGTGTAGCTATCAGAAAAAGGAATTGTTTCTATCGCTGAGGCAAAATAGGTGTGGAATAATAGAATATCGGCATTAAATTTTTTTGCAATGTTCAAAGCATATTCACAAATTCGAGGAGAAAAATCAGAAAAATCGACAGGAACCAATATACGATTCACATCTATTTTTTGCTGAGGAAATTCTTTTTCAAAATCTTCCTGTGCATAGCTCAATTCTAGACCTTCAATTATTTTTAATGCTTTAGACAAATCTTGTTCTTTTATTCTTAATTTCACGCCTCCTCCTACAGCTGATTGTATCAAGTTAAGATTTTTGAGAAAACAATCAATACCTTCCGATTCTAAACGAGTCTTAAGCAACTGAGCTCTAGAGTAGCTATAAGTTGCTAATGTAATCATCCTATCCTTCATAGCTATTGGTTTTGGTTACGGTTAGTCTTAAGTTACAAAAAAAAGCTAAGGCTAGCAAAGTGATTTTAGGTCCTCTCAATTCATGATAAATATTGACTTATAAGATAATTCTGTTCTAAATCGCAATAAAACTCTGGCATTCTTGAAATATTAAAAAAGAATCGTTAATTTTGCGGCTCAATAAAAAACAGTTACTTATTAAGTAATTAATTAAACAATTAAAGTTATGTTGAATCATTATGAAACCGTTTTCATTGTAACTCCCGTTTTATCTGAGGCTCAGGTAAAGGAGGCGGTAGAAAAATTTAAAGCCCTTGTCATCGAGAATGGTGGCCAGATGGTAAATGAGGAGAACTGGGGACTGCGCAAGCTGGCTTATCCAATTCAAAAGAAAAGCACTGGTTTTTACCAATTGCTTCAATTTGATGCTCCAGGTGAAGTTATCGAGAAATTGGAATTAAATTACAGACGTGATGAAAGAGTCATTCGTTTTTTAACTTTCAGACTTGATAAGTACGCTTTTGAGTATTCGATTAAAAGAAAAGGAAAACTTAATTCTAATAAAGAGGAGAAGTAAGCTATGGCACAGAATCAATCAGAAATCAGATACTTAACACCTCCGTCAGTTGAGATCAAAAAGAAAAAGTATTGTCGTTTCAAGAAAAACAAGATTAAATTCATCGATTATAAAGATCCTGAATTTTTGAAAAAATTCTTGAATGAGCAAGGAAAAATTTTACCTCGTCGTATCACTGGTACTTCTTTGAAATACCAGAGAAAGGTAGCTACAGCTGTTAAACGTGCTCGTCACATTGCATTGCTACCATACGTAACTGACATGATGAAATAATCTTTAAACAGGAGGAAACGAAATGGAAGTAATCTTAAAACAAGATATTCATAGTTTAGGATATATGAATGACATCGTAGTTGTAAAAAACGGTTACGGTCGAAATTATTTGATTCCTAAAGGAATAGCTATTTTGGCAACAGAATCAGCTAAAAAAATGAATGCTGAAAATATGAGACAAAGAGCTCATAAAGAAGAAAAAATCAAAAACGAAGCATTAGAAATTGCTAAGAAACTTGAAGGTGTTACCTTAAGTGTAGGTGCTAAAACTAGTACTACTGGTAAAATTTTCGGATCTGTTAATAATATTCAAATTGCTGAAGCATTAACTGCTCAAGGATTCGAAATTGACAGAAAAGTGATTGTGATTAAAGACGCTGTTAAAGAGATCGGTAAGTATACCGCAACTATTAAACTTCATAAAGAAGTTAAAGTTGATATCGAATTTGACGTTGTTTCTGAATAATCGCTTCGATAATTAATTAATTTAAGTTTATAACAGACAAACTTAAAGCTTTTCAAACAAACAGATTAAAACCACCCTGATTAACGCTTGGGGTGGTTTTTTTATTCCTTAGGTTTTGCAAAATCCTGAGTCCAATAAGATTCTACTCTACCCACTCCCATTTCTGTAAAACTTGGATTCATAATATTAGCGCAATGCCCTTGGCTGTTAAGCCATCCGTTCATTACACTTTCTTCGGAAGAATAGCCCATTGCAATATTCTCTTCTGCACTTGAGTATAAATATCCTGTATCGCTTATTCTTACAAGAAAAGTGTCACCATTGGAGGATGTGTGACTAATAAAATCATTATCCATCATATCTTTGCTATGCTTACTAGCAGCAGTTTCAAGTTTATTGCTCCAAACAATTGATTCAACCGGAGGATAATAAGTCGAGCCACAGGTTATTCCCTTAGATCTAATATCATTAACGAGATCCAATATCTTTTGTGAATCAGTATTTTTTTCCTGAATAGGATTATTTAAATCAATATTATCCTTAGAACATGACAACAATAATATCAGGCAAAATATATAAAATACTCTACTCATTTTGAATAATTTAAAGGTGATTAAGATGTAGCTTGAGTGAGATTTGGGTTGATGACTAAAGATAGATATTTTCTAAACTTCCTTACTTGTAGAAGCTTAATTTGATAGTAATTCTAAATTACTTGAAATATGTAAAATATTATTTTCTACCTTTAGGATTATATGTAATTTTAAATTTTTAAACACCCAGTTAAGATATTAAATGCTTTTTATGAGGATATTTTACACCATATTTTTATTGCTTTCAATTTCACTTTCTTCTTTTGGACAAAGAGATAATACTTATTTGCCTTCGAAAAGAAACTTTAGAATAAAATATGTGTCCTATGACTCCAAAGATAGAAGGGAATATTCTGAAATTTGGCAATTAGTTGGTAAATCAAAAACGGATGATTTGATTCAGTATAATATTGAATCGGAGATTACTACAAGAAAACAAAATACTTTTTATCAATATTTTCGATTAGTGACCAAGGATTCTACCTTTTATATTGGGGCTGAAAGATACATGGATCCCAAAAAACTGGATGCCTATCAGAAAATGGTAATTAAAATCTCATCGGATAGCGTGGCAATACCTGTCAGTCCTATAATAGGACAAATGTTACCTGAAGCGAGTTGTGAAGCCAGTATTTTACGAGGTACAGGAACTGTTTTGATGTCCATGAATGTTCTTCTTATAAATCGTAAAGTGGATGCGATGGAAAATATTAGTACTCCAGCAGGAAACTTTAACTGTTTTAAGATTTCAACGGATAAAATTAATTACGGAGGGATCAAAAAAAATAAGACTAAGATATATGAATGGTATGCTATTAATGTTGGTTTGGTTCGGGTGGAAGAATATCAATCGAACGGAAAATTGATATCCTATAAGGTATTGGAATCGCTCGCTGAAGATTTTTTCTTACCCTAAAATTCTGGAGTATCTATTGCCAATTAATGTTTTGATTCAAATCTAAAATAAACGTAGAAATAAAGTCCTGAGCATTTTTATGCTTCCGATTGTCCGTTTTTTTTTTCACCTCCCTTTTTTATAAATATGAACATGAAATCACAGTTTTTAATAGCTGCACCGTCTAGCGGATCAGGAAAAACTACTATCACCCAAGGATTATTACGTTATTTAAAGAATAAAGGACTGCGGGTTCAACCGTTCAAATGCGGACCCGATTATTTAGATACTAAACACCATGCTTGGGCTGCCGGCAATGTTTCGATCAACTTAGATACCTTTATGAGCAGTTGTGAGCACGTTGAAGAAATTTACCGCAGATATTCAAGTCAATCTAACGTTTCTGTAGTCGAAGGTGTTATGGGGCTATTTGATGGCGCTAGAAAGATGGAGGGAAGTTCGGCCCAGATTGCAGAACTACTAGATATTCCAATAATTCTCGTTGTAAATGCTAAGGCGACTGCTTATTCGGTAGCACCCTTGTTGTTTGGCTTTAAAAATTTTTATCCGGGAATTACTATTGCTGGTGTTATTTTCAATTTTGTAGGCAGCGAATCGCATTACCAATTTTTAAAAGATGCTTGTGAAGACGTAGGTGTAACTCCTCTGGGTTATGTTCCTAAGAACGATAAACTACATTTACCATCCAGACATCTTGGTTTACAAATATCTGATTCTTCACAATACGATTCCATTATAGAAGATATAGCGGATCATATTTCACGAACAGTTGATATCGAGAAATTACTAAAACTTACTGATACTCCTTTTCAAGAACCAGCAAAAAGTGAAAATTTGCAGCGAGGTAAGCTTAAAATTTCAGTTGCTAAAGATGAAGCTTTCAACTTTACTTATCATGAAAATTTATCGGCATTAGAAAAATTAGGCGAAGTTACTTTCTTTTCGCCACTTAGCGATGCAAATTTACCTTCCACAGATCTGCTCTATCTTGCCGGAGGTTATCCTGAACTTCACCTTAATGAGTTAAGTACCAATGTTTCAATGCGAAAGGACATTAATGAGTTTTGTTCACGAGGAGGTCGTGTGCTGGCCGAATGTGGTGGAATGATGTATTTATGCGAAAGTATTATTGATTCTGACTCTAATGAATACCCAATGGTTGGATATTTTGATCAAAAAACCAGTATGGAGAATATGAAATTAAAATTGGGATATCGAAAGATTCGTGTAAATGGTAATATCTTTTTTGGACATGAATTTCATTATTCTCAGATTCTTAAACCAGTAACTGAATATGCTATTGGAGAAATATATTCTGCAAGAAATGAAAAATTAGAAACACATTTGTTTCGAAAAAACAATACAATAGCTTCTTACATTCATTTTTATTGGGGCGAAAACAGTATTTTGAATTTGCTATTTGAGAATATTAATGAAGATATGACCAAATAAGCCTGACTGCTTGTCCGTAATAACTATTCCCAAATAAATTAAGATGATTAAGAACGTGATACAACTGGTAAATATTCTCCCGGTAATCATATCCTTGTGGTAATGGCAATTTTTTTTGATATGATCTGTAAAAATCTTCATGAAAACCGCCAAAGAGTTTAGTCATAGCCAAATCAGCCTCTCGATGACCGTAATAAACTGCAGGATCGATTAAACACGGATTTGAATCTTTATCACATAAAAAATTACCGCTCCATAAGTCGCCGTGTAATAAAGTTGGCTTTTCTTCACTCCCTTCTAAAATTTCTTCAATACGACCTTCTAAGACCAGAAATCCATTCTTTAACTCATTTCCAACCAATCCATTGCTTTCTGCCAATTTGTATTGATATAATAGGCGGTTATTATAATAGAAATCACACCAATTTTCCGATTCTGTATTTGCGGCTAAATTAATTTGAGAAGTAGCTCCAATGTAATTGTTTTCTTTAAATCCGAATTTACTTGAACTTCTTTTATGAAGATTGGCCATTTGTACGCCAAATCGGCTATAAAAATCTTTATCCATACTCCCCTGTTCAATAAATTCAAGTAACAATAAATCAGAATCAACAATTAAAACTTCTGGTACACGGATACATCCTGTTTTACGTATTTCTTTTAACCCGTTAGCCTCCTTAAGAAACTGATCTTCACTGCAGGGTTCAGTTTTTAGAAAGGCATAATGACCATTTTCAAATCGAATTTGATTTGTTGTGGTAAAACTACCTGTAGAAATGGATTTAATACCAGTAATTTTATGCGCTATTAAATCTTCAATTCTAGAAAAAACGCCTTCAATTCTCATGTTATATCGTTAAGTAAACCTTTACAAGCATCTTCAAGAATGTTGAGTGCTAATTCGAAACCATCATCTCCCCCATAATAGGGATCAGGGACTGAGCTGTAATTCGAGTAATGGGTACAATAGGAAGTAATTAATTTAATTTTATTCAAATCATTCTCATTTTTTGCTAACGCTTTAAGATCATTTACATTTTGTTGATCCATTCCAAAAATAAGGTCGAATTCGTCAAAATCACTTTGACTATTAAACTGTCTTGCTACACTTGTTAAATTATAACTTCGAAGTGAAGCATGTTTCATCATTCTTTTATCGGCCTTATCACCTATGTGCCACCCTCCTGTTCCAGCCGAATCACATTCAAATTGATCACTAAGTTTATTCAATTTAATGTATGCATTCATAATAGCTTCAGCACTTGGAGATCTGCAGATGTTTCCCATGCATACAAAAAGTAATCTTTTTTTCATCCAGAAAGATTTATATTTTTTAATTAGTTCACTATAAAATTAAAGATATTAATTAATTTAACTCTCGTTGTTTTAATAGGTTTTAGTAAGCTGATATCAGGTTCTCCTTACGATTGAGCGGTTTGTTGGATATTAATTATTTTAGAAAATATGCAACCACTTGTCTTGAATTAACCTGTTACGTAATTTAAGTTAATACATTTAAGAAACTTTTAACGAATAGATTCATAGTAAATTATCTTACGCGTTTTTAATAAAAATAAAAAATAGATTTATTACTACGTTTTATGAAAATATAAATTAACATTTTTTTTAACAAATAAAAATAAGACGTATAACTCCTTATTAGGTTTTTTTTTATAAGTTTGTGATCAGATACTTCAAAATGGATAGAGAATTAAAGCATACTACAACTAATAATAAAATCCGAATCTCTTCGGATGGGTTGATTATGCACTCCATTGAATCTCAATCTCCAATTTATGCCCAAAGATCTTTTGCAATAAACTACTGTAACAATCAAATTTGTTGTTGCTGTAATTGCTCAGATTTTTATTGTTGGTAATAAAAAATAAACCACCAAATAATACTTAAATCCCACAATAAGGAATTCTTATCTATTTAAGATATTCATGTGTGTTTTCATTAATTTAAAATCAAGAAAACAATGTCCTATTTGTCCAAAGTTATGGAAGAACTGCAAGCTTCCAGAAAAAATTCTGAATTTGATATGCCTGGAAGGGATTTAGCCCATCGATTTGTTGAGGAGGCCATGAACTCTTTGTTTCCAATTAATGCCCGTAGATCGAATAGTAGCTGCGAGCAAGAGGCCTTATTGTATCAATTAGAGTCATTATTGAAATTATTGTTACTTCCTGTAAAAAAGGAATTGGACGCACCATTAGAAAAGGTCACGCATGATTTTATGAAGACCTTACCAAAAGTATATCGGGATTTATTATTGGAC
>JBFFMG010000191.1:0-7323 GCA_041554215.1 Labilibaculum sp. | reverse complement strand
TTGAGCTATTGACTTTGTTTTGTCAATCATTTGTAACTGTGTCATTTTCTAATTTTTTAATATTAACAATCGCCCTTTCTACTTTGCGTATTAAAGGATATTTCAATTCTTATTCTATCTTACAGTTACTTATAGCTTCATCTTCTTGAATGTTTTTCGTTGTTAATTGTTTCTTCAAATTACCGCCAACGTATGTGTAAAGTGCAATGCACTTTACATCACTTATCTGTTGCTTTGTGTAAGTTATTATTATCCTTCTTGTTATCCGTTAAAATCACGTCTAAAGGACTTTTAATTTTTGCAAGAGATCTTTTGCTTACGTGGGTGTAAATCTCTGTTGTTTTACTCGAATCATGGCCTAGTATAGTTTGAATGTAACGTAAATCTGTTCCTTGCTCTAACAAATGTGTAGCAAATGAATGCCTCAGCATATGAGGTGTAACATGCTGTTTCACTTTAGCTAATTCACCTGCTATTTGCACAATTCTCAATATCGTTGAGGGTGAATATTTCGATCGGTTTTTACCTTCAAAAAGATAATAGTTTGGCTTGTACGTTTCTAAATATTTTTTTAAAACAATTGCTAAGCTTTCAGATAAGATACTCGTTCTGTCTTTTTTCCCTTTTCCAGCCTTTATAAATAGTAAATTTTTATCGAACCAAACATCTTGCTTGCGTAAATTTATTAATTCGCCACGTCGCAAGCCTGCCGAATATATTGTAGCCAGTACAGCTTTGTGTTTTAGGTTGCTTGTAATTTTTAGCATGCTAAGAACTTCTTGTTCCGAAATTACTTTAGGTAAAATACGCTGTTTCTTCGGTCGATCAATTTCATAGAATTGTTTTGTTCTACCTAGTACTTTCTCATAGTAGAATTTGATTGAATTAATCCGTTGGTTTTGTTGGCTAGCCGATATCTTTTGTTTTTCTATCAAATTCAGAATGTAACTATTAATATCCTTAGAAGAAATTTCATCTAAATTTAGACTCGTAAAAGCAGATTGAAAATCTTTAAAATATTTCGAATAAGTTTTAATCGTGCTTTCGCTATATCTTACCCGAATCAGTTTTTCGAGGTAATTTGCAGGCAATAGTTGATCTGTACTTTTGTCTTTTTGTTTTTGGGGCGGTAGAATTATTTCCGCAAGAGGGCAGAAGAGCTCCTTAAACTTCTTGTAATCAAAATCTGTTCGGGCTATCCACCAACATTTTTTTGTTTGGCTCCATCGGGCTGCGAAGTGCTGTCTTAATAAACTCACTATCTCGGTATTGTAGTCAAACTGAATGACTACAATTTCTTTATTGTGATGTTTATCGGCCGACAAGTGGATTTTTGTGCTCATTAAATGCTGTTGTTACGAATGCACTAAATTATAAAATTAATACTGTTTAGCAAAGTAGAATCATGTTAAATAAGACAGGGAAGGGGCTGAGCTTTTTGCCTGATCCTGCAAAATAAAAAACACACCCCAAGCTCTCGCTCGGGGTATTTCCTTTTCTTCAGTTGTATGTAGTTAATAGGAATAGCATGCTTCTAATTGTCCATTTGCTATTCCTGTTGGAGGTTTTGATATTTCAGTTGCTAATTTTTAACGCCTGTTGTAAGTTTTATCCTTCAGTTGCTTAATTCACTCTCCTGTTGCATACATTTAAGTGTCTGTTGGATAAGTTAAGCTCCTGTTGCTAATCAAAGCCTCCTGTTGCAAAACAAGTCAACAGTTGTTGCTGTTACAGAGAATTATCACTTGTTTTTTCTTTCGTATTTCTTGCGAATTTTCTTCTTTGATACTCACTCGAATACCTCTTCTGTTTCTCTTCATCGTACCAGAAAGCGTATTTTCCGTAGGCACGAATTTCATCAACCAATAGCTTAAGATAGGTATAAGCTCTATCGCGAAGTATTTTTTCGGGTCGGTTTGTACTGTTTTGCGCACCATCTATTTGCTGCCACAAGTTATATAACTCACGCGAAAGTAGATTTGCCCTGTCTAATTTATTATTGTCAAAATTTATCAATAGCAATGGCTCCGGATACTGTAGCGCCAAACTAGGATAATCGGTCAAGTCTTGCATCAGGTCCATTTTCCCATTACCATCTAAAATATTATTTAGCTTAGTAAGTATTTTTGGCTCATCTCTATAGGCAAACTGAAAATCATATCTCAACTCCTTTTGCAATAAAGAGGCTTCATCAAACATTTGTTCCCACGCATCGGTATTGCTTTGTGCCGATTCATAAACACTAATCCAAATCGATTGCTTCTCTCGCAAGTACATGGCTCTTGCATTTAGATTCTCAATTTTATCAACCGTTAATCCTTTGGCCAGCAAGGCTATTTTGTCTTCCATTGCAAATCTACGAAGTTGTCCGGCTTCACCTATACTAATATCTACAGGAATGGTAGGGGATACTATTTTATTAGTCATTTCCTGCACTAATTCATCAATCGGTTTTGTTGTTGTTACATCTGTCATTTTATCAGTTTTAAGGTTGAATGATCAACCGGGTTGGGTAAAAAAAATCATTTAGAATTCTGAAAGTAGGAAATATATGTTAATAATAAAACATTATGAATAATAAATAATAAAATATTTTATGATTGCACTCCAAAACCTTAGTGTTTACTGGGGTTTAACAAGTTTTGATAATTATAGATAAATGATATTTTAATTTATTGATCGGAATTGAAAAGTTTTTCTTGGAAAAAAGCATAGAAAAACAGAAGAATTTAACTTCTAAAATCATTTAATTTTACCGTGTTAAACCGAACATTTGTTCAGTTTAACGCAGCTCCCCCATCTTCATTGTTCAAAACTGAACACTTTCGAAATCGTTTTAAATCCGGTTTTCTGAAAACCTTTGCGTGGCTTAAAGTGCTTGGGTTGAGGGTAAAGGCGATTAGAATGATTCTTGATAGTGAATGAGTGAAATTCTTGGCATCCCTATTGGTTAGTCAAATTCCCAAACAGTAACATTTTACTCGAATTCTTTTACAATCTATAAGCTATAAATACATGAAACGTCCGTGCCAAATCTATTTTGATACACAAGGAGATGATTATCCTTGCATGGTAAGTTCCATATGGCAAAACCTTAAAATTATAATCATATGAATAAGCTAGAACTCTTTTTAGATAAATCTGCTTTGGTCGGGAACGAAAATCAGATTATGTCTTCGGATGAATTTAAAAATCTTTTAAGCAAGGAAAGTTTTGAATATATCGATGTACAAAGTTTTTCTCAATTGAAAGATATTCAAGCCGGAGAAGCTGGCATCACAAATGCTCTTGTCGAAGTTGATTATGCCATTGCCGAAACTGGAACGGTTGTAATCGATAGTTGCAATGAAAATAAACGCTTGGCAACTTGCCTGGCCGAGAAGTTATTTGTTGTGATGCCGCTAAGTAAGCTGGTTGACAGTTTAAATGATGTTGCTGATTTTATTGAGGAGCGAACTGCAGGTATGGGTGGCTATGTCGCTTTTATTACCGGAGCCAGTCGCACTGCAGATATCGAGCGTGTATTAACCGTAGGGGTGCACGGACCTAAAGAGATGAAGGTTTATATTTTAAATGATTTATAAAAAGAAGCCATGAAAATTCAAGATAAAATACAGGAAAAAATAAACGACGAGGTTTTGTACAAGAACCTTAAAGGTTTTGCTACAGCATATAAGGCTTCTAAAATTAATGCTTATAAAGGTTTGGATTTTGAGGCGCTAAGAACAAGGGTGCACGATATAAAAGAACGGGATTTAAACAAGGTAATGCAGCAATTCAACTTGTTTAAAACGAATGTAGAAAAGCATGGTTGTAAAGTGTTTCAGGCTAAAACCGGCGAGGATGCCTGCAAATACATTGCCGATGTAATGAAAAAGCACAATGCTAAATACATGGTGAAAAGTAAATCGATGACCTCGGAAGAAATTTTACTAAACCATTATTTAGAGAAGGAAGGCTTACAACCTATCGAAACCGATTTGGGGGAGTGGATTCTGCAATTGGCCAGCGAACATCCTTCTCATATGGTAATGCCGGCTATTCATAAAACAAGACAACAAGTGGCCAAAATTTTTGCCGATTATACAGGCGAAGAGGTCGACCCTGAGGATATAAAGGCAATGGTTGATATCGCTCGTAGATTTCTTCGATCATCCTATTTTAAAGCTGGGGTAGGCATGACAGGTGCAAATGTTGCTGTGGCAAGTACAGGAACAATTGGTTTGGTTACAAACGAAGGAAATGCCCGTTTGTCGTCTACTGTGCCTCCTGTGCACATCGTGCTGGTAGGATATGAGAAATTGTGCGACGATTTTAATCAGGCCTTGGATATTGTAAGAGTATTGCCTAAAAGTGCTACCGGACAAATTATTACTTCTTATACTACCTGGATAAAAGGTAGAGTTCCATCTCACAAAAATGAAGACGGTATAAAGGAGACTCATTATGTATTTCTAGATAATGGTCGTTTGGCGTTTTTTGAGCATCCTAAGTTTAAAGAAGCGCTAAAGTGTGTGCGTTGTGGTAGCTGTGCCAATATTTGCCCGGCCTACGAAATGGTTGGTGGTCATGTGTATGGCGATCGTTATATCGGTTCAATTGGCTTGATTTTAACCGCACTTTATCAGGGCGACGAAGCGGCTAAAGACATTCTTAAAATGTGTATTGGTTGTCGTGCCTGTTCTTTTAATTGCCCTTCGGGCATTGATTTGCAGGCCTTAATTTCCGATTTGAAATTGGTTGTCGGTAAAAAATATGGAATCAATCCCATCAAGAAAAAAGTATTTAAAAGTTTGGTCGCAAAGCCTGGTAGAATGAAGACTGCCTTGAGTTTAGGAGCCAACTTTCAATTTCCATTAACGAAAACCAATAAATTAAATCAAGAAAAAATAATAGGTACAATTCCAATGTTGCCGAAAGAAATGGATTTTAGAAAATTTCCGGCTTTGGCATCGAAAACTTTTAGCAAGCGTTTTTATAAAGATGCTTACGATCAGTTTTCTTCCGACAGAAAAGTATTCTTTTACCCTGGTTGTGCCATCGAATATTTTTATCCTGAAATGGGATTGGCAATGGTAAAATTGCTTCAGAAAAGTGGTTTTCAGGTTGATATTCCTAAAAAGGCTGCTTGCTGTGGTATTCCTGCCATTGCATCGGGCGATCCTGATAATGCAAAAACAATGATTTATAATACCCTTGATAATTTACAAGGACCAAAAGATTATGAAGCGCTGTTGGTATTGTGTCCGACTTGTGGAGGAGCCATTAAGCATGAGTTTCTTGATTTTACCAAAGAAGATCCAAACAGATATAAAAAGGCTGCTCAATTAGGCGAAATGGTAACACCAATTGGGAAATTTTTGGAAGATAACAACATTCGTTTTAAGGTAAAAGGGAATAAGACGGTTACTTATCATACTCCTTGTCACGATTCCCGATCATTGGACTATTCGGCAGAAGCCTTTCTTTCAAAATTAATAGGGAAACAATTTATTCCCTTAACCGACACCAATGTATGCTGTGGTTTTGGCGGAACTTACTCTCTCGACTTTGCAACTATTTCGAACGGAATTCTAACCAAAAAAATAGAGAATATTCAAGCAAGCAGTGCCGATATTTTGGTTACCGATTGTCCGGGATGTGTGATGCAAATTAACGGTGGATTAATGCACAAAAATGTACCTGTAAAAGTGCTTCATTTAACCGAGTTTATTGAAAAGCATGTAGAGCTTATCGAGAAATAAATACTAAGAATTATGGATTTTAATAAGAAGAGAATAGATAAAAACAAAAGTCTTGAAGTGTTAAGACAAAAACTCACCGAACTCGACGTTTTGATGCGCAACAGTGCAATGAACGGAAATCTTACAAAAATAGATAATTCAATAATTAAAAAATACAGTAGATCTAACCCATTTACTTCAATCAATAACACAATTTGTAATTAAAACCTAAATTATTTTTTTATGGACGCATTATTAGCATTTTCACCTATTCTATTAACCATTGTTTTAATGGTTGGCTTCAATTGGGGAGCAAAAAAGGCTTTACCTTTATCCCTGCTGTTAGCGGTGATAGTTGCTTACACAGTATGGGAAATTGATATATTTCACATCATGGGATATTCAGTTTTTGGATTTCTGAAAGCATTGGATATTTTAATAATTATTTTTGGGGCTATTCTCATACTAAATACCATGAAGCTGTCGGGTGCTATGACAACTATTAATAACGGATTTAGTGGAATTACTACCGACCGAAGAATACAAGCCATTATTATTGGTTTCATGTTCGGAGCATTTATCGAAGGTGCTGCCGGTTTTGGTACTCCTGCCGCCTTGGCCGGTCCTCTGTTAGTAGGACTAGGATTCCCTCCTTTGGCAGCAGCAATGGTTGCTTTAATCTTTAACTCGGTACCAGTACCTTTCGGAGCAGTAGGAACACCAATTAGTGGTGGTGCTATGGTTACTTTGGAGCAAAATCTTGCCAATATAGGTGCAAATCCAGATGTCTTTAAAATGGCCTTAACCGAATGGATTGCAATTCCGAATGCATTGGTGGGTATCTTTATTCCTTTATTAGGAATCATGATTATGACCAAGTTCTTTGGTAAAGAAAAATCGATTAAGCCAGCATTGGCAGCAGCTCCTTTTGCACTTTTTGCAGGTGTAGCATTTGCTGTACCATATGTGGTTATTGCTTCTACTCTCGGACCCGATCTTCCATCTTTATTAGGTGCATTTATTGGTCTTGGAATCATCATTTTTGCAGCTAAAAGAGGTTTCCTTATGCCTAAAACATCATGGGATTTTCCTCCAAAATCAGAATGGGCTGCCAATTGGAAATCGAACGATTCAATGGGCGATACCGGAGAAGCAAAAATGGGATTGGTTAAAGCATGGATGCCATATGTGTTAATCGCTCTTATTTTAGTGGTTACCCGTATTCCATCTCTAGGTTTAAAAGCATGGTTAGCTTCACAAACCTTAACGCTTTCTAATATTTTTGGTATTGATGGTTTAACATACGTATTGAAATGGGCTTATCTGCCTGGAACCATACCATTTATTTTGGTTGCGGTAATCACAAATTTCATGTACAAAATGCCAATGAAAATGGTAGTTAACTCCTGGAAAACTACTTTTAAACAAATAACTGGTGCAGCAATCGCTTTATTTGCTGGTGTTGCTATGGTTCAATTAATGTTAAAATCGGGAACCAATGGAGCTGGAATGGATAGTATGCTAACCACAATGGCTACTGCTATTGCCGATTTGTCTGGAAATGCTTATCCTATAATAGCGCCAATTGTTGGTGTATTAG
>JBFFMG010000190.1:0-7331 GCA_041554215.1 Labilibaculum sp. | reverse complement strand
CTTCCACTTTTTAACCGACGAACAGGATATTTCTAATTATCTGGACACCGCTCAGAAAAATATCAAACCAGAGGGTGTTCTGGTCATTGGAACTTTTTCGGAACAAGGGCCGCAAAAATGCAGTGGCATCGAAATCAAACAGTATTCGGAAACCTCAATGAACGACTTGCTGACTAATTTCTTTTCCAAAATTAAGTGCATTACGGTCGATCACAAAACACCTTCGGGCATGGTTCAAAATTTTGTGTTTTGTAGCTTTAGAAAATTGCATGATTAATGAAATTAAACGCAACCAAATGGCCGAAAACTCATCTTTCGTGAATAAAGAATACTGTTTTGCATGGTATTTGTCTACTAAAATTTGTAAAAGAATAATATTCACACAAAAAAATATAGAGCATGAAAAAAAATGTAATACTACTATTGGCTGTTTTCTTAAGTTGGAGTGCAATGGCACAAGCTCAGAAAAACTTTATCGATCAAAATTACATTGAAGTAAAAGGATTGGCAGAGTTAGAGATTGTTCCAAACGAGATCTACTTAAATATTCATTTGGATGAGGAGGATACTAAAAATAAGGAAAGTATCGAAGTGTTGGAAAAACAAATGTTTGTGGCTTTGAAAAAGGCAGGTGTCAATTTGGAAAAACAACTTTCAGTATCCGATTTTTCGGCTAATCTGAACAGTTATTTTATCAAACGTGCAGACATGAAGAAATCGAAAGATTTTGAGCTATTGGTGCATGATTCTAAAACATTAGGAAAGGTATTCGTTGAATTGGACAAGATCAAAATATCAAACATTAGTATTTTGAGAGTGGATCATTCCGAAATGGAGAAGTTTCGCAAGCAAGTTAAAATTAATGCAGTTATAGCGGGTAAAGAAAAAGCTTCTGCTTTGGCTGAGGCAATTGGTCAGAAAATTGGAAAAGCCATTTATATTAATGAGATTTCAGCACCCTATCGCGGACAAATGGTAAACACGATGATGAGAACAAAAAGTGAAAGTTATCTGTCGGATATGTCAATGCCTGAGCTTGATTTTCAAAAAATTAAATTGGAGTATTCTGTGATGATTAGCTTTGCTTTAGAATAAAATTATTCAGCAAGAAACAAGGAGATCCTTATAAACATAGGGATCTTTTTTTTTGATATAAAAAATAGGATTAACCACTATGGCCACATAAGGATATCATGATGACACACAAAGGAAAACTGACACTTGGTGGTACTTTGTGTAGTACTTCGTGTTCCGTGGTTAAACTTTTTTTTTTCTCACAAGAGGTTATCGATAAATGATTTTTTTGTTCTTTTGTGGTGAAATCCAAAATTAAAAAATAAATGATCAAGATCTTATCTTATATTCTCAGCTTTATATTTTACATTCTGTTTATGCTTTTGTTGGTTATTTTTCATCCAATACAAGTGATTTGTTTTAAGCTGTTTGGTTATCAGGCTCACAAGAATTCTGTAGATGTTCTAAACTTTTTTTTAATGCGGGTGGTCTTCTTTTTAGGAGTTCGTATTACCTCTTTGCCTAAAATTAATTTGCCAACCGATCGACCTTTAATTATCATTTCCAATCATCAGGGAGTATACGATATACCGCCAATTGTTTGGATTTTTAGAAAACATCACCCTAAATTCATATCAAAAAAGGAATTGTCAAAAAATATTCCAAGTGTATCCTAT
Source organism: Labilibaculum sp. (assembly GCA_041554215.1). Taxonomy (GTDB): domain Bacteria; phylum Bacteroidota; class Bacteroidia; order Bacteroidales; family Marinifilaceae; genus Labilibaculum. The sequence continues at coordinate 5,640 of JBFFMG010000190.1, read as the reverse complement.
AATCTTCGTCACTCAGGAGCCGCTTTAATCGATAGAAAGAAAAGAGCACAGGCAATCCCTGAAATTTATAAGCTAGGCGAATTAATAGCAAAAAATAATTATGCAGCTAGTATTTTTCCGGAAGGAACAAGGAGTAAAACAGGTCTGGTAAAAGAATTTAAAGCAGGAGGTATTGAAGCTTTACTGCAGGCTGCTCCAAATGCCTTAATCGTTCCATTTGTGATTGATGGGAATTATAAAATTGAAGAAAAAGGAATGTTTCCATTGTGTTTGGGAGCAAAGGTTAGTTATAAAGTTTTGGATCCGATTGAACCTGCCAACTACACTGCAATTGAGCTAACCCAAATGGTTGAAGCTTTAATTAAAAAAGAATTGACCCAATAAAGGGTCAAAAATACTTCAGGATGAAAAAAAATGAAAAAACGGCATTGGTAGTAGAAGGTGGTGCTATGCGAGGCATTTTTGCTGCCGGTGTTTTAGATCTGTTCATCGAGGAAGATTTTAATCCTTTTCATTCGGTTATTGGAGTTTCTGCGGGAGCAGTTAACGCATCGGCCTATCTGGCAAAACAAAAAGGCAGAAATTTTAAGATGTTTACCGATTATTCCTTGCGACCAGAATACATTAGTTGGAAGAAGTTTTTAAGAGGTGGACATTTAATGGATTTAGATTGGTCGTGGGATATTGCCACCCGAGAAATACCTATTAATACGGATGTGTTGTTTGCCAGTAAAACTGATTTTGAAATTGGCGTTACCATGAATTCCGATGGTCGTTCTGTTTTTATCAAGCCTGATGCAGAGAACATTAGTCATGTAATGAAAGCAAGCTGCACAGTTCCTCTTTTTTATCGCAATTTCCTGAAAATAGACAATCATATAGTCTCGGATGGTGGCGTTTCTGCTCCAATTCCTATTCAAAGAGCGGTGGAAATAGGTGCTTCTAAAATTATGGTGATTCGTTCTCGTCCCAATTCTTTTCGAATGAAAAAAGGATTGGAATCTAAATTGGCCAATTTTCTTTTTAGAAAATATCCAGGCTTGGTGAAAGCTCTGCGAAACCGTCCCTATAATTACAATTCATCCATCGATTTCATTCAGAATTCTCATAAAAATCTTCAAATTCTGGATATTTGCCCTCCCGAAAATTTCAAAACCAAACGATTCACACAAGACTACAATATTCTTGTTAATGATTATGAATTAGGACGTAAAATGGGGAGAATTGCCATTGAAAAATGGAATCTTCAATAAATAACCTTCCTCATTAAACCTTTTGTCTTTTTTATTGTCTATAAAGAACAGTTAAAATCTGGCAAACTTGCTAACTAATCGGTCAAATGTTAACGAAAATCTAAAATTCAATTTTTATGAATGTATTTGGCTTATGAATTGTAAGTTTGTTAGGACAATTTTTAAAAACTCATAATTAATTCAATGAATAGAATAATTCTTCTGATCTGCTTAAGTTTTGTAGTATTTATAACAAAGGCAGAGGAACCTGTTGTGAAACCCGAAATGAAAGGTGGTACAATAAAAGGCATTGTAATGGATAATGCTTTGGATATTGCTGTAGAATATGCAACTGTTTCGATATACAACATGGCTGATTCAAGCCTTATTGATGGAACCATAACCAATGAAAAAGGTGCTTTCGAACTTACAAAGCTAAAGCCGGGAAAATACTATGTGGAAATTTCATTTATTGGTTATAATAAAGCGGCAGTTCGAAATATTCCTATCGATAAAGATCATAATTTGGCAGATTTAAAAGTGGTGAATTTGCGACAGTCGAGCGAAGCATTAAACGAGGTTGTAATAACTTCTGAGCGTGTTCCGGTTCAATATCAGATCGATAAAAAGGTAATTCCTGTGAGTCGCCAAATTACTGCGGCTAGCGGAACAGCAGTTGATGTTTTAGAGAATGTTCCTTCGGTTAGTGTTGATATAGAAGGGAATGTTAGTCTTAGAGGGAATTCAAATTTTACAGTTTTGGTAGACGGAAAGCCTTCCATTTTAGATGCTTCTGATATTTTGCAGCAAATGCCTGCAAGTGTAATCGAGAATATCGAAATTATTACAAATCCATCCGCGAAATACGATCCCGAAGGAACAGCGGGTATCATCAATATTATCACAAAAAAGAATACCGAAAACGGATTGAACGGAGTGGCCAATTTATCCATAGGTAGTCAGGAAAACCGAAGTGGTGACATTTTGCTTAATTACCGCAAGAAGAAGTGGAATTTGAATTTTGGTTTGGATTACGATAACCGTCAGTTTGAAGGAACTAGTAAAACCGAAAATAGAACCACATTTAATAATATTACTAGTTCTGTTTTGTCCGATGGAGAATCTATAATGAACCGTTCGGGTTATGGTATTCGTACCGGTTTCGATTTTGATATGAATGACAAAAATACCTTTTCTTTTGGTTTTCGATACGGGACAAGAGACATGGAACGGGGTTCAGTTTTAGATTATCAGGAATCTGATAGTTCTAGTCCGGAAATAACTTCTTACGATAGTAGGGATCTTTGGAAAAAAGAAATGAACTTCATAAACTCGGATTTTTCATACATCAGGAAATTTAGTGGAAAAGGTCATCAGCTGGCTTCTCAGGTAAGTTATTCACATCGTGGAAGTGGTGATGAAAGCTCTACGAATGAGCTGTTTGATGCGAATGGGGAGAAAATTCAAGGCAAAATTGCCCTAGAAGATGGACCAGGAACCCGATGGGAAATTCGTTCCGACTACACCTTACCTTTAGGAGAAGACTCAAAGTTTGAGTTTGGATACCAAGGTCAGATTCGTTCCAGCGAGGCAGATACAAAACAAAAGGATTATAATGTGACAACTAAGATTTACGAAGCTCAACCATTGTACAGTCACGATGTAACTTACGATCAGCAGGTGCATGGTTTGTATTCTACTTATGCGGCAAAAATAGGAAGTTTTGGTTACCAACTAGGTTTCCGGTCTGAGTATACCAATCGGGAAATTGATTTTATAGACGGGGCAGAGAAGTTCACCATTAAGCGTTGGGATTTCTTTCCAACCATACATACCCAAATGGATTTAGGTTCAGACAATCAGGTAATGGCAAGTTATACCCGCCGAATTCAACGTCCGCGTGGCTACTATTTGGAACCTTTTGTTACTTGGACCAATGCTTATAATGTTCGTCAGGGAAATCCTGATTTAGATCCAGAATATATCGATTCCTATGAGCTTGGTTATATGAAACGTTTTGGGGATCAGTCTGTTTCTTTCGAAACCTATTATAAGGTAACGCACAATAAGATAGAACGGGTTCAATATCCTTGGGAAGAGCAGGGGAACGTAATGAAAAGTACTACAGTTAATGTAGGAAATGATTACTCTTTAGGAATGGAAGCAACTATAAATTTATCTTTTGGAAAATCCTTTAAAAACGATTTAATTGGTAACTTTTACCATTATAAAGAGGAGGGCGATTTTACGATTACCAATTCTGCTAATGAGGATACTTATCAGGATTTTTCCACTAAAAGTTATAACTGGAGTGTTAGAAACAACTCTACGATAATAGTTGATATGGCAACTAGATTGCAGTTTACAGCTAATTATCAGTCGGATACAAAATGGGCACAGGGAGAGAGAAAAGGCTTTTTTACAACTTCGGCAGCTTTAAAGCGAGACTTTTTTAAGCGAAAGTTGTCTGCTACCTTCCAGGTTCGCGATATTTTTAAAACGGCAAAACATGAAACGCAATACGAAGGAGATAACTTTTACAACTTTAGCCAGTTTAATCACAAATCGCCAACATTTAATCTGAAACTAAGTTTTAAAATTAACAACTACAAAACCAAGCGTGAAAGAGGATCAGAAGGCGGTGTTGATGTAGAAGAGTTTGAAATGTAAAAACAATTAACGATATATTGGAGAAACTCACGGAAGTAATTTCGTGAGTTTTTTTATGCCAAAAAGAGTTTGTATTGTTAATGTAGATTTGATATTGTATTTAAAAATTGAATGGTCGAATTGCTAAATAAGAGACGAAAGCACAATAAACGATCCGGTCACGATATTAATTCCAATTACTATTTTTCTGAATTTATCAGGTTCAATTTTTCCTGAAAATTTAGCTCCAAAATGCGAACCAAAAAATAGGATGGGCAGACAGAATAGAGCAAGATTTACAGATTCCATTTCGATCATTCCTTTCATTAAAAAGGCTGCAGTAGTAAAAAAGGCCGAGAAAGTACTGAACCAGGCAAATATTCCCCTAAATCGATCTTTTGAGTAACCTTTGCGGTTCATCGCTATAACCAAGGGGGGGCCGCCTACCGAAATAGCACTGTTTAATAGTCCACTAATGAATCCTGCAAAAACAATTGGAAAATTTAAGAAACGTGTGGCCAATTTCACTTTCCCTAACATTTGTAGCGAAAAAAGGATAATTAGAACACCAGTAATTAAACGTAAGGTTTCGCTGCTAATATATTCGAGCGCATAAATGCCCAATGGAATTCCTCCCAAACTGGCAATAAACATGGGAATGAAATAGTAGGCTTTTATTTTCTCCTGAAGCTTAAAAAGGATTACCAAACTGGTAATTAAATTGAATAAACTCATGGCAGGAACCAACACCTGCATTGGGAAAATGAAAGATAAAAAAGGAACGGCAAGTAATGCAAAACCAAATCCAGTCATCCCTTTAATAAATGCTGCCGAAAGGATAACGATCCCACAAAGAACAATTTGAATTATAGTAATATCATGCATTGTAAAACCAATTAATAATTTGTAGTGGTTTTACAAAGTTAGAAGTTTCGCCTATAAATGGGACGTTAAATATACTTAAAAAATCCTACTGTGAGATGTTATATAACCTCCTCTATGAAGGGGAATAAGGAATGAATTTGAATGGCTACATTACTCATGAAAAGTTTTACCGATATAGCCAGTAGAATAATTCCAAATACTTTACGAAGGATGTGAATTCCTCCTTCACCAAGAAAACGCTCAACGATCTTTGTCGATCGGAGCACAATGTATACAAAGATCATATTTAATACAATTGCAACAACCAAGTTTTCAATGGCATACTCAGCTCTTAGAGCAAGAACTGTGGTAAAAGAACCAGCTCCGGCAACCACTGGGAAGGCAATTGGACCAATCGAAACTCCACTTGGGCCATCGTATTTAATAATTTCGATGCCAAGTGCCATTTCAACACCCATTATAAATAGAATAAACGAACCTGCTATCGCAAAGCTCGAAATATCAACACCAAATAGTCCAAGAAGTTTTTCACCTAAAAAAGTAAATGCTATTAAAACACCAAGCGCAACTAGAGTCGCTTTTAATGCTTCAATTTCACCTCCTTTTTTCTGCAAGTCCAATATGATAGGAATAGATCCAATAATATCAACAACAGCAAATAATACCATTGAAGAAGTAATAATTTCAAGAAAATCAAAATTCATAATAATCAAAATTTGGTCGGGTTAATGTGCTTTGTAATTATCGGATAAACTTACAATTTTTTAATCGAATTGATAAGCTGTAATATGCTTGCATTTAAAATTCAAATTGTGAATAATAACTGAAGGAATAGTTAAAATGTTAAAAATCGAACATGAATACACTTTTAGTG
>JBFFMG010000189.1:0-7390 GCA_041554215.1 Labilibaculum sp. | reverse complement strand
GTATGTGAATTGATTCAATACATGGATTCTGTAAAATAATCCTTATTTTAGATATAGAATTTAAAGCTCTCCATTTGGGGAGCTTTTTTTTTATGTCATAACATGATATTAAACACATTTTTTTCTGAGTTGTGTAATCAGAAAAAGTATATGTTTGCCTTGTCAATAGAGAATTTATTCTCTATTTTTTTATCACTTTCACACTTACACAACAAGACCTAAAAAAAGATGTTAGAGCAATATCTAAAACACGAAGCAGAACGAGCTACCAAAGGTATCCCGGCTTTGCCATTAAATGCAGAACAGACTGCAGATCTTTGCGAATTATTGCAAAACCCTATTTTAGGAAAAGAAGATTTCCTATTGCATTTATTCAAAGAACGAATCGCTCCTGGAGTTGATGATTCATCAAAAGTAAAAGCTGAATTTTTAGGAAAGCTTTTAAGAGACGAATTAAGTTCTCCAATCATCACGAAGTCTGAAGCAATTCAAGTTTTGGGAACCATGATGGGAGGTTATAATGTAACCGTTTTGGTTGAAACCTTAAAAGATGAAGCTTTAGCGACAGAAGCCGCTGAAGCGCTTAAAAGCATTGTTCTTGTTTATGATTCTTTTCAAATAATAGCAGATCTGGCAAAAGATAATAATGCTGCGAAAAGTGTCATTGAATCTTGGGCAAATGCGGAATGGTTTACCAAGCGTGCAGAATTGCCGGAAGAAATCAAATTGAAAGTTTATAAAGTAGAAGGTGAGATTAATACTGATGATTTCTCGCCTGCATCGCAAGCGTTTACTCGTCCTGATATTCCATTGCACGCTTTAGCAATGGGTGCTGGTCGCTTCGAAGATGGTATCGAAACTATCGCTGGTTGGAGAAAAGAAGGTCACAAAGTTGCCTTCGTAGGTGATGTTGTTGGAACTGGATCTTCACGAAAATCAGCAGCGAACTCATTACTATGGCACATTGGTGAAGACATTCCTGCTGTTCCCAACAAGCGAACTGCTGGTGTCGTAATTGGTGGTGCTATTGCTCCCATTTTCTACAATACAACTCAAGATTCTGGTGGACTTCCTATTATTACTGATGTTTCAGTTCTTACTACTGGTGATGAAATCATCATCAACAACAAAAAAGGTGAAATTACCCGCAATGGTGAGGTAGTGTGTACTTATTCTTTAGCACCTGATACTTTATCTGACGAATACCGTGCCGGTGGACGTATTCCTTTGATTATTGGAAAAGCATTAACTGAAAAATCGCGTGCTTTATTAGGACTGCCAGCTACCGATATTTTTGCTGTTGCAAACAATCCAAAACCAAAAGCTAACCAAGGCTACACAATGGCTCAAAAAATGGTTGGTAAAGCTTGTGGTGTTGAAGGTGTATTGCCAGGATCATCATGCGCACCAAAAATGACAACAGTTGGATCTCAGGATACTACTGGACCGATGACCAGAGACGAAATTAAAGAATTGGCTTGCCTAAGTTTTGAGGCACCAATGTTCATGCAATCTTTCTGTCATACGGCAGCTTATCCTAAAGCAACCGATGTTACAATGCACAAAAGTTTGCCTAAATTCATTTCTGAGCGTAAAGGTGTGCCTTTGAAGCAAGGTGATGGTGTTATTCACTCATGGTTGAACCGATTATTGGTTCCAGATACTGTTGGTACTGGTGGTGATTCACATACTCGTTTCCCATTAGGCATTTCCTTCCCTGCTGGTTCTGGTTTAGTTGCTTTTGCAGGTGCTCTAGGTTTCATGCCTTTAGATATGCCTGAGTCAATTTTAATTAAGTTTAAGGGTAAATTAAACGAGGGAATCACTTTGCGTGATGTTGTTAATGCAATTCCTTATTTTGCAATTCAAAACGGACAATTAACTGTTCCTAAAAAGAATAAAATCAATATTTTCAATGGTAAAATTATCGAGATGGAAGGTCTTGAGGATATTACTGTTGAACAAGCTTTCGAATTAACTGATGCGACTGCTGAGCGTTCTGCTGCTGCGGGTTGTATTAAGTTATCAGAAAAGCGTGTTATTGAGTACGTGAAGTCTAACGTTGCCTTGATGGAATCTATGATCAAGATGGGTTATGATGATGCTCAAACAATTCAGAACCGTATTGATGCTTGTAACGAGTGGTTGGCAAACCCTGTATTGCTTTCAAGAGACGAGAATGCTGAATATGCTGCGACTATCGAAATTGATCTTTCTGAGATACACGAACCTATTCTTTGTTGTCCAAATGATCCAGATGACGTAAAATTACTTTCAGATGTTCAGAATACTGAAATTCAGGATGTATTCATCGGTTCATGCATGACTAACATTGGACACTTCCGTGCTTGTGAGAAAGTTTGGAATGGATTAACCCCATCTGATAAAGTGAGAACATATATGGCACCTCCTACACGTATGGATGCTGCCGTATTGAAAGAAGAAGCGACTTATGCAACTTTCTCTCAGTTAGGTGTTCGTATCGAGACTCCTGGATGCTCACTATGTATGGGAAACCAGTTGCGCGTTCCTGATAATGCAAATGTTTATTCAACTTCAACTCGTAACTTCAACAATAGAATGGGTACAGGAGCTCAAGTATACTTGGGATCAGCTGAACTTGGCGCTATTGTTTCTGTTTTAGGAAAGTTACCAACTCCCGCTGAGTACATGGAGATCTATAAAGAGAAAATCCAAGCTCACGAAAAGGAAGTTTACAGATACATGCAATTCGATGAAATGGATATGGAAGATGCTCTGTATCAAAGAAGAGATCTGTAATTACAAAATATATTAGAAGGAGCCGATGTTTTTTGCATCGGCTTTTTTTTGCGCCATTGTTTTTATAAATTAGAAAAAACATTTTAAAATGTGGCAAAATTTAATCAATTGGCTTCAAAATCATCTAACAAGCTGTTCTTTTCAAGAACATTTTGGAATTGCATGTCCCGGATGTGGAATGCAAAGATCTTTGGTCGCACTTCTAAAAGGTGATCTCTGGGATTCGCTACTCCTATATCCGGCTCTTCTTCCAATGATGAGCTTGTTCATATTATTACTATTACACCTAAAATTCAAATTTTCGTGGGCACCGATCGTTCTTAAATACCTTTTCTTTTTCTCAGCACTATTGATACTTGCCTCATACATTTATAAATGTAGTTCACTTTAATAAATTCAGTATGGAAAATTCAAACCAAACTTCAGACCATAATTTACAAGTTCTCCCTAACTCATCAAGCATTTTAATTCTAGGCATTCTTTCAATCTTTCTATTCTGCTTTGCTGGAATTATTAGTCTGGCAATGGCAATCATCGCTTTGATTTTGGCAAAGCAAGCCACTAAATTATATCAGGAATCACCCAATGTTTACACACCAACTTCTTTCAACAATGTGAATACTGGCAAAACATGTGCATTTATAGGGCTTTTGCTTGCAGGAATTTCTTTTTTACTATTTATTACTATTATTCTCGTGGGAACCGGATTTGCATTAAGTTTCCTTTCCAACTTGGTATAAGAATTGAAATAGTGAAGATACTTTGATAACAATTTTTATCTTTGCGGGATAATAAATAAATCAAATTCTCCAGATATAACTTTTTAGCAAAGTTAATTGGAGATTTTTTTGAATTATACCATGAACAAAAGTGAAAGAATACAGGCATTCGTTGAATTAGGGGATTTTCTATCTCAGTTTTCATCAGGAGATGCGATACGCCAAGAACACAGACTAAATTCAACATTCTATGACGAATTTAAAGCTTTGCTTGAAAGAGTCTCAAATGAGAATTTGTGGTTTACGCCACTTCATGTTCAGGAATCCTTAAAAGGAATTTGTTCTTTTTTAAAAGAAGAAAAGCTGAATGAATGGTTAAATAGCTACACTATTTCCGATAAGAATACGAAATTAAAAGTTGCGATAATCATGGCTGGAAATATCCCTATGGTTGGATTTCACGACATGCTGTCTGTATTGATATCAGGTCATTCATTCATTGGGAAATTGTCATCTAAAGATAACCAGCTACTTAATTTCGTCTCAAAATTACTGATTAAAATCAATTCTGAATTTGAAGACCTAATCTCATTTCAATCGGAAAGACTGAGTGGCGAAAATAAATTTGATGCAATTATTGCTACAGGAAGTAATAATTCGGCCAGGTATTTCGAAGCCTATTTCAAAAAGTATAATCATATCATTCGCAGGAATAGAAATTCTGTTGCTGTTTTATCAGGCGAGGAAACCATTGAAGAACTGGAAGCACTTGGTAGAGATGTATTTTTATATTTTGGATTAGGATGCCGAAATGTATCAAAAATATATATCCCGAAAGGATATAATTTAGTTCATCTGCTTGACTGCTGGAAGAACTATTCTTTTGTGAATGACCATAACAAATACGCAAACAATTACGACTACCAGCGCTCTATGTTTCTGATGAACAGAATAGAACATCTGGATACAGGCTTTGTACTTCTGAGAGAAAATACAGAAATCAACTCTCCTATTGGAGTTGTAAACTATGAATATTATACCGAAATTAATGATCTGGAAAATAATTTAAACACTAATTCAGATCTAATACAATGCATTGTTAGTAGTGCTTTTCCAAATACAATTCCATTTGGAAAAGCTCAAGAGCCTGAACTTTGGGATTATGCCGACAATGTAGATACGTTGAAGTTTCTATCACTATTAAAAACAAAGTAAAATCATGATATACACATTTAAAATAACCTCATCAGAGGTAAAGAATTTTGTTCTTGAAATAGAAATTGACCACGAACAAACTTATTTAGAATTTCACAACGCCATTCAGAAAGCGATTGGATACGATAATTCGCAAATGGCTTCTTTTTATCAAATAGGAGCTGATGGCGATCGTGGATTAGAAATTGCACTTTTCGAAATGAACACTGAAGATGATGACAATATGAATGTTGTACCTATGGATGTTGCAATGATGCGTGAATTTGTTTCCTCGGAAAGACCCGATTTAATTTACGTTTTTGATTTCTTTTCTGATCGCTATTTCAATCTTTCGCTAATAGGAAAAGGAATAACCAATGCTAAAACAAAATATCCAAAATGCACTGTGTCAGAAGGAGAAGCACCAATCCAAATTAAGCTGGATGCTGAAGATTTTGAAGGTCTTGGATTTGGTGAATTTGAAACAAATTCCAAAGAAAAAAAGACTGCTGACGATTATTTGGCCGATTTTGATGATGAATTTAACGAAGGTCCAGAATTTGAAAGCCTGGATGACTACGAAGATATACTTTAGCAGTTAGCAGTTAGCAGTTAGCAGTTAGCAGTTAGCAGTTAGCAGTTAGCAGTTAGCACAAAATTAAATTTTGTATTTATATAAATGCAAAATTCGCAATTCATAATTCATAATTCATAATTGACTATTAATGCCGAAAACCCTGATTGTTTTATTAGGTCCTACAGGTGTTGGGAAAACCGATTTAAGCATTAAAATCGCACAACATTTTAATACAGTAATCTCATCATCCGATAGCCGACAGGTTTATCGGGAAATGAGTATTGGAACGGCTGTGCCTGAAAAAGAACAATTGGAGGCAATAAAACATCATTTTATTCACAGCCATTCAATTCACGACTATTTTAGTTCTTGGGAATGTGAGCAACAAACCCTTGAATTGTTATCTAATCTTTACATAGAAAAAGATGAAGTTCTATTGGTTGGCGGTAGTATGATGTATATCGATGCGATTTGCAATGGCATTGATGAAATACCGACTATTGATCCAGAATTACGAAATGAAGTTGTTGAGCGAACAAAAAATGAAGGAGTTGAATCGTTACGCATGCAATTAAAACAACTTGATCCGGTGTTTTACAATCAAGTTGATTTAAAAAATACAAAAAGAGTGATTCATGCGGTTGAAATTTGTTTAATGACAGGAAAACCATATTCCGAATTAAGGACAAATACTCGAAAAAAGAGAGATTTCAACATCATTAAGGTCGGTTTAAATAGAGATAGAGCTGAATTGTATGAAAGAATCAACTTACGGGTTGATTTAATGATGAAAGAAGGTTTATTGAAGGAAGCGCAAGCCTTATTTGAATACCGCCATTACAACTCGTTAAACACGGTTGGATACAAAGAACTATTTGAGTATTTAGCAGGAAATATATCTCTTGATGAAGCCGTGGAATTGATCAAACGCAATTCTCGAAGATACGCTAAACGCCAACTATCCTGGTTCAACCGAGATAAAGAGATTGAATGGTTCCATCCCAATCAGGAAGAAGATGTCATTAGGTACATCGAAGATAAAATCAAAAAAGAGGCCTAAGCCTCTTTTTTTGTGATATGTTTTTTTACTCGTAAAAACCTTTCCCAAACACTCCATATTCATCTTTACCTAACACCTTGTGTTTCCAAACGGCATCCATAAATCCTATTCCATAGGCAAATAACTGCACATAGCTCGCTAGTAAGGCTAAAAAACCAACCTTTACCGATTTGCTTTTGCTAATGGCATCGGCCAAAACAAGAACAGCATACAATAAAACAGGAAAGGCAAACACTTGATGAACTGCGATTCCTAAAAATAAGGCTCCAATTGTTCCCAAAGCAAATAAAGATGGAAACAGAAAGAATATTTTAAACGTTTCCGGATAATGCTTAGAGATGATGTATCGGGTTTTTCCGAAGCCAAAAACCTGCTTGTAGAATTTTTTAAAGGAGATTCTTCGCTTGTGAAAAACATATGTTTCCTGAATCAAACGAGTCTCAAATCCGCGTTTTATCACCTCTATGGCAAATACCATATCTTCGCCTGGATGCATTCTGGTTACCGGAAATCCACCGGTATCTTCATAAACCGCTTTCGAAAAACCCAAATTAAAACTACGAGGATGAAATTTATGCACCTGCTTCTTTCCTCCTCGAATTCCTCCAGTAGTAAAAAACGAAGTCATGGCATAGGAAACCGCTTTCTGGAAATCCGAGAAATCGTCCATCGCGCCATCAGGCCCACCGTAACAATCCACAAAATTATCAGTCAACTCTTTGTGTATAGTTTCCATATAATGGGCAGGAAGAATACAATCAGAATCGAAAAATAGGAAATAATTCCCTTTTGCTCTGGCCAATCCATAGTTTCGACCAATACTTGGTCCTTCATTCTCTTTATAGTAATACGAAATTGAAATTTTATCGCGATAGCTATCGCAAAGCTCCTCACTTTTAATTGAAGAACCATCTTCAATCACAACCAATTCAAAATCGGTAAATGTTTGAGCACTCAAACTATCAAGCAATTCTTTCATCTCATCCGGACGATTGTAAACCGGAATAATAATCGAAAACTTAATTTCTTCGGTCATCTTATAGTTTTTGATTGAAATAG
>JBFFMG010000188.1:0-7419 GCA_041554215.1 Labilibaculum sp. | reverse complement strand
TGAACGAAAATAGTCATTGAAATTGGAATTAAAACAATTAAAATAAATTTTACTAGTTTAACGATGAAAAAAAAGTTGATGTTCATTTTGACAGCAGTAAGTATTGCTGTTTTGTTTAGTAGCTGTGGTAAAGTACCACAAGTAGAAATTGATGGAGCAAATGCTTCAATCGAAGCTGCTAAATCTGTTGGTGCTGATGTTTACGTTGCAGAAGATTTCGTAGCACTTCAGGATTCAATGAGATCAGTAAACGAAAATGTTGAAGTTCAAAATGAAAAGTTTTTTAAAAATTTCGACAAAGTTAAGGAACAATTGGTTGCTGTAAATTCAATGGCAGTAGCGGTTAAAGCTAAAGCAGAAGCTCGTAAGGAAGAAGTGAAATTAGAAATTGAAAACCTTCAGGCTGAAGTTGGTTCAATTTTAATGCAAAACAATGAATTAGCAACTCAGGCTCCAAAAGGAAAAGAGGGTGCTGCAGCATTGGAGGCAATTAAAGGCGATATCAGTTTAATCGAAGCTTCTTTAGGCGAAGTTGTAGGTCTTGTAGCTCAAGATCAACTTATTGCAGCATTGGATAAAGCTAAGGCAGCAAAAGAAAAAGCTTTAGCAATCAATACTGAGTTGAACGACGTAATTGCTAAATACGCAAAGAACAAAAGAAAATAGAACTTAGACTTTAAGTTTTATCTAATTTTTATTTCCCTGAAGAAATCTTCTTCAGGGATTTTTTATAAATGCTTGAAATATGGGCAAAAAAAGGCTTACGCTTTTTATATGGATTATAAGTGTGGTTATAGGCTTATTGCTTATTTCGGGGATCGCATTTTATTTGAAACAAAAGTCACCATTAAATGAACTTAAGCTGGCTAGGGAGACCTTAAATTCAGCTCAGAGATCAGGTGCTGAGGAGTATGCAAAAATTCAATACAAGGAAGCCAAACAGTTTTATGATTCAGCAATGAACTCATGGGCAACTCAAAATGAACGTTTTTTTCTGATGAGAGATTATAAAGAGGTTTTGTCTTTTGTCGACTTAACGGTTCGTAAAGCTGCCGAGGCTGAAAAGAAATCTTTTCATCAAATTAATTATACCAATGTAATTACCAAGCAGGAGATTGATGAGATTGAGTCTAAAGTTAAGCTTTACGATAGAGTTTATAAGCAAATGCCTTTGCCTTTAAGTATTAGTGGCGCACAAAATAAAGGTGTGATGAAACTTGCCGAAGCAAAAATTGCATTTGATAATGGACGATATAACGAAGCTTTGAGGAGTACTAGAAAAGCTGCTGTATTGATAAATGATTCTAATGATAAGGCTGAAATAATTTTAAAATCATGGTTTTCGAATTATTCCAATTGGAAGGAAATGGGAGCTACTGCTGTTCGATTATCAAAAGGGGGACAAAAAGTAATTTTGGTGGATAAAATGGCGCATCAATGTTTTGTATATCAAAATGGAAAAGAGATTAAAAGTTATGAGGCAGAATTAGGGATGAATTGGATTGGGGATAAACGTTGCCGAGGAGATAAGACTACTCCGGAAGGAATTTATCGTGTAACTCAAAAAAAGCAAGGTTCTCAAACAAAATTTCACCGAGCACTTTTAATTAATTATCCAAATGATGAAGACAAAAAGCGCTTTGCAATTGAAAAAGAAAAGAAGATTTTGTCGCTTCACGCTAAGATTGGAAATCTGATAGAAATTCATGGACTTGGAAGCAAAGGAATAGACTGGACTGATGGTTGTGTTGCCTTGCATAATGAAGATATGGATTCTTTATATCGATTGATTGACACAGGAACACCGGTAATAATTGTTGGTTCGCTGAAGCCTTTAAGTGAGATTTACGAAAAAATATAAGAAAATCATGATTAGTGATGATAGTAATTTAAAAGAAGGATTAAAAGACAACTCAAAAAGGAAAAGTAGCTTTAGAGGCTTTGTTTTTTGGCTTATGATGCCTATATCCTTTTGGTTTCTTATTCTGTTTTTATTTTTAGGGGTGCCCAGTTTGGAGAATAGTTCTCTATTTTTTGAGGATGATAAAATAGACAATATAGATTCTCAAAATAAGCTTGTCTATGAAAAAGAGCTACAAACAGAAATATCTCGACTGCAAAAAAAACTGGATAAATTAACTCCTGGTGGAGTTTACTTAGTTGTGAATACATCTGATAACACATTTTATCTCTATCAAAATAAAACTCTAATTCGTCACGGGCTTTGCTCTACAGGAAGTTATGTTAAGCTTGAGGTGAATAATAAAAAAAACTGGTTATTTAAAACGCCAAAAGGGGTATTTTCAATTCAAGGTAAAATCACTTCACCAGTTTGGCGAAAACCAGATTGGGCTTTTGTTGAGGAAGGTTTGCCAATTCCCTCAGCCAACTCTTCATCTCGTTTTGAATATGGAGTGTTGGGAGATTACGCTCTGAGTCTTGGAAAGGGATATCTGATTCATGGAACACTTTATAAAAGGTTTTTAGGGCAACCGGTAACTCATGGGTGTATACGAATGAACGATGATGATTTAAAGACTGTTTATCAATCTCTACCTATTGGAGCAAAGGTTTTTATATATTAAATATGAGTAAGCAAGAAAATAAAAATTTCGGAAGATTTCATTCATTACGAAATTATATCATTTATGGTGTTCTGATTGTAACTGCTGGAATTACTGTGCAATATGCTGTTTTTTCTGTTTTAGCAGTTAAACAAAAAATGAAAACATTTAACCAGCAGGTTGATACAAGTCTATTGCCATTAAATGATAAGGTAATGGATTCGGTTACTATAGATTTGTTTAAGAAAAAGGTCTTTTTGGGAACCCGTTTTCAAATGTCTAAAAACGATTCGATCAATTTGTCTGTAAATCTAAAAGATAGTGTTCTACAGTTGGAGTTGAAAGGAGTGGTGTTAAAATCAACTAAAATTACCAATTTTGAAATTGATCAAGTTTTTTATCAGTTAAAACCTGCTACCTACGAGCATTTGTTTGGTAAACATTCTCGCGCAACAAGTGATTTGTCAACCATAATTAAAATACCAATTGTAGTGAAGCAAGCTCCAAAAGATACCACTGAGGTAAAAATACAAACTGCAGCTATTGATCCTTCAAAAACAGCAGCAGTTCATTGGATGCTAAAGTTGGATAAAGAGATTGTTTTAAAAATTGAAGGGAGTGATCAGTTTACGGGAGGAGATTGGTGGACCGAAAAAAAGTTCTGGTTGCATCAGGATATGGAAAACTTTAATTACAAACTATCAGAAACAATTCGTTTTAGAACTCCTGAATACTATCCTGAAATTAGATTGGCTGTTTCCGAGGCGGAAGCTAAGGCAATTTACAGGGCATTACCAAACCGTCCATTTGTTAGTATCAGATTGTAAGAATTATGCGTTGAAAATTTGTGACTGTTCAGTAAAGCAATAGTTGTACCTACTATCATATAAAATGAAAAGTCCGGGAACCACCCCGGACTTAATCTAACCCATTTTAATCTATGAAAACCTAATCCTCTCGGAAAGGATGGTACAAACTTATGAAAACTATATGGATTGAACCTATTAAAAAATGTTAATTAAGATTAAACAGAATTTGTAGGGGAGAGAATGCCTTTGATTTGCTTCCTTTTTTTTATTCTTTTTGAGAGAGCGCTGATTTTAGTATGGTTGGTTTAATGGTTTACACAGAAATTCGCAATACTTACTATAGTGTAGAAATCATATAAGGAATAACATCATCCAAAATCACCGAAAAATTCACGGTATACTTGACGCTTTTGTGATAACTCGGCAATGTTTAGGTTATACTTGAAACTTTTTTAGATGGGATGAGCTATTTTCTCATGTGTTCGAGATTTCAATACTACTTTTATTTTGCAGAAGTTATTTAAAACTAAGATATAAGTGATAGTGCAAACAAAAAAAGCGCCCGCGGTGGAAGCCCGCAAACGCCTTATCTTTAGTGTGGAGAATACCGGAATCGAACCGGTGACCTTTTGACTGCCAGTCAAACGCTCTAGCCAACTGAGCTAATCCCCCAACTTAAAAATTGAAAAGAGCTAAATCTCAATTCGAGTGCAAATATAGATGAAAATTGGACATCTCAAAACATAAGCTAGATGATTTTTCTCAAAACCCAAACATTTTTAAATTTCATACGTAAAAGTACGAAGATTGAAGTATCTATTTTGTTCGAATATTGTTTGTCAATAGACAATTGATTGGTAGCAATGTATAGTGTGTGTATAGGTAGGATGAGTGCGAACACAATAGATTCTTCAATCTGTTGTGTTATTTTTAATTTAGATTGTCTATAAAGAAAAAATGGACTAAGTTTATAGTTCATTTATACACAGAGGTTTTATCCTAGTTTAAATTACTGCAAACTTCCTATCTTAAATGTGATTTCTCAATCGTTTACTGACTGAGAATCAAATTTGTTGCTTAGGAAAAATAGTTTGTTTTTAATTTTTATATCTTTATGCCTCAATTTAATTTTCTAATCGAAAAGTATTTTGATTATAAAATTGAATTACTTAGTTTTAAGCGCTGAAATTAAAAAAATTAAAAGAAGATTTATGGAAGTTAAGAAGTCACCAAAAGCAGATCTTGAAAATAAGAGAGGTCTATTTCTTGAGATTGGTCTGGCTCTTACTCTTGCCTTTGTACTTCTTGCATTTGAATGGAGTGTAGATTCTAGCGAAGCTACTGGCCTGCAAGATCAACAAGAAATGGAGGCAGAGGAAGAAATGATTCCTGTTACCAGACAAGAACCAGTTAAGCCACCACCACCACCACCACCAGCTCCTAAAGTTGCTGATGTTTTGAACATTGTTGACAATGAAGAGGAGATTGAGGATGAGCTGGAGATTGAAGATTCCGACGCTGACATGGATTCCGAGGTTGATATTCAGGTTGTAGCTGAAGAAGAAGAAGAAGATGAAGCTCAGGTTTTTGTAATTGTTGAAGATATGCCTGAATTTCCAGGAGGACAATTAGAGTTACAAAAATGGATTGCTAAATCTGTTAAGTATCCTGTTATTGCTCAGGAAAATGGTATCACTGGTCGTGTTTTTGTAACTTTTGTTGTAAACAAGGTTGGTGCTGTAGAGCAAATTAAGGTAGTGCGTGGAGTTGATCCTTCGTTGGATAAAGAAGCTTTGCGTGTAATTGGTGAAATGCCTAAATGGAAGCCAGGTAAGCAGCGTGGTAAAGCTGTTAAAGTATCTTATACTGTACCTATTAACTTCCAATTGCAATAAACTGAATCTATCTTTATTATAGATATTTGAGGCTCTGATTTTTCGGAGCCTCTTTTTTTATGAATGAATCGCTCTTGCTTTGTTGAATATTGTTTATTTTTGCGCAATAATTTCCGTACTTTGTTAATTGTATTTGTTAAAGATGGTTTTTACCTATGTCTTTAACTTAGGAAACAGTTTTATGCAAAGGCAATTTAGCCTTTGTTTTTTTGCAGATAGATTAAATGGGAGAGAACCTTATATTAGATAAAGAAGTAGAGAAAGCAATTTTGATTGGTATCATCGACAAATCAAAAAATATGACTGAAGGTTTGGTTCATGAGTATCTTGAAGAATTAGATTTTCTTGCATTAACTGCTGGAGCAGAAACGGTTAAGCGTTTTACTCAGAAAATGGACTATCCTCATCCAAAAACATTTGTTGGAACAGGTAAGCTCGAGGAGATTCATGATTACTTGGAAAGGAATACTGATATTAAATTGGTGATTTTTGATGATGAGCTTTCACCATCACAGCTTAGAAATATTGAGAGGGTACTACAACGTAAAATATTGGATAGAACGAATTTGATTCTGGATATATTTGCTAGCCGTGCTCAAACTGCGAATGCCAAAACCCAAGTGGAGTTGGCTCAGTATCAATATATACTTCCACGATTAACTAGAATGTGGACTCACCTTGAACGTCAGCGTGGAGGTATCGGTATGCGTGGTCCCGGAGAGACACAGATAGAGACTGACCGAAGAATTATACTTGATAAAATAGCCAAGCTTAAGGAAGATTTAATTAAAATTGATAAGCAAAAAGCAACTCAGCGAAAAAATCGAGGAAAAATGGTTCGTGTTGCTCTGGTTGGGTATACCAATGTAGGCAAATCGACTATAATGAACATGATTAGTAAATCTGAAGTGTTTGCTGAGAATAAACTTTTTGCGACATTAGATACTACTGTTCGTAAAGTGGTTATACAGAATGTACCATTTTTATTAGCCGATACCGTTGGATTCATTCGGAAATTGCCTCATCATTTGGTCGAATCATTTAAATCAACCTTGGATGAGGTTCGTGAAGCTGATGTAATTTTGCATGTTGTAGATATTTCACACCCTAATTTCGAAGATCAAATTAAAGTGGTTAATGAAACAATGCTCGAAATAGATAAGCGTGAAAAACCAACATTCTTAATTTTTAATAAAATTGATGCTTTCACTTACGTAAAAAAAGATGAAGACGATCTTTTACCGAAAACTAAAGAGAATTATAGTTTAGAGGAATTAAAACAGATGTGGGTTGCAAAAGGAGATACTCCTTGTTTGTTCATTTCTGCAATTCACAAACAAAATGTTGAGGAATTTCGTGAGGTCGTTTATGATGTTGTAAAGGAAATTCATTCAGCTCGATTTCCGTATAATAGTTTTTTATATCAGGATTATTCTAATTTGATGGATTAATCCAGAGGGAATATAAAGAGTGTTTCGTTAATGTGCGAAATATTTTTAGTTACCTGGATCGAGTGCTGTTCAATAATACAAAGGCCAATGAAATTGTTTTCATTGGCCTTATTTATTGTGTTATACGAGATTGTTTTTTCCAAGAAACTCCGCGATTTGAACAGCATTTGTAGCTGCTCCTTTTCGAAGATTGTCTGAGACAATCCAAAGGTTTAAAGTGTTTGGATTTGAGAAATCTCTACGAATTCTGCCAACAAAAACTTCATCTTTTCCATGTGCGTATTTTGGCATTGGATATTCGTTCTTGTCCAAATTATCTTGAACAATTACGCCATCAGTTTCTGAAAGAATTTTTCGAACTTCGTCCAAATCAAAATCATTTGCAAATTCGATATTTACAGATTCTGAATGACCACCAACTACAGGCACACGCACTGCAGTAGCAGTTACCCTAATGCTATCATCTTTTAAGATTTTTTTGGTTTCATTCGCCAATTTCATCTCTTCCTTGGTGTAGCCATTTTCAGTAAACACATCACAATGAGGAAGACAATTCTTGTCTATTTCGTATGGATATGCCATTTCTCCTTCAATACCATTTCTCTCATTTTCAAACTGTTTAACGGCTTTAACACCAGTTCCAGTAATTGATTGATAAGTTGAGATCACCAAACGTTCCATCTTGTATCGCTTATGCAAG
>JBFFMG010000187.1:0-7524 GCA_041554215.1 Labilibaculum sp. | reverse complement strand
CAGTGGAATGGCTTCAATTTTTGCTTGAAGATTCTTAAATGTATCAGGAGCATTATAGCCTGGTGCCGGATCGCACTGAGCCTTAATTGCTCTTCTACGATCGTAGCGCTTCACCATAGGATCTTCAAAACCAATAGTAATATCAGAAACCACCTGACGAAGAGGAATACTGTGTGCGACATTACCCCAAACAGGTGTATTCTCCAATGCTTCGATGTAATTCTCTTCCTTTGTCTTTGTTTTTAAAATAATCGGCATTACATCATCTCCCTGATAAAAACGCCCAATTGGCAAACCGTTAGTTGCGCACGCCAGAGCATTCGACACATCCGATCTGGAAATATTCGTAATAAGAGATTGTGCTTGTGAGAAATCTGGATTCCATACTTTAACAGGATTTTTCCAATTGTTAGTCACCTTAATTGCTGTTGGCTCCGCTTCCATAATTTTTTGTGCCTGATCGGACAGTTCCCGCAACACTTTTGGATCTGGCCCCGAAAACTTAGCCTCAATCATATACTCAGCAAAAATTGGAGAGTAAAACTTTACTCTACATCTAGCCCATGAATAATTGACATCCAAATATTCCTGAAGTTCT
The DNA here is from genome assembly GCA_041554215.1 of Labilibaculum sp. GTDB lineage: Bacteria > Bacteroidota > Bacteroidia > Bacteroidales > Marinifilaceae > Labilibaculum. The sequence continues at coordinate 6,926 of JBFFMG010000187.1, read as the reverse complement.
TTTCCAAGCCTCTTTGTGGTTTCATAATCCTTCGTATCAATGATCAATTCGCCGTAATTAGAATTATTTACCGTAAAAGGACGAACCAGCGTATATCGTGCAGGAGTAGCTCCAATACTAGTAGTTACACTAACAACATCTGCTTCTTTTAGCAAATGTGCTTCAATGTCTGACAAATCCTTTTCAACATTTTCGATATCCGAACCTGCGGGCAAATAGTACTCCACAATAAACTGATTGTATTCCAAATTTGGCATAAACAGTTGCTTCACATTTTTAAATGCAAGAATAGATGAAACAAAGACCAATAAAGTGAATACAATAATCACAGTTTTATGCCGTAAGGAATATTTTACAAAATGACGAAACTTCAAATAAATTTTACCTCCGTAAGGATCAACATCTTCATCTCCCTCATTTTTTGTGTATTTTTTACCTCGAAGAAATAAATCACAGAAAAATGGCGTTTGCGTTAATGCTAGCAACCAACTTATTGACAATGAAATAGCAATTACCTGAAACAAACTTGCGCAAAATTCTCCAGTGCTGTCTGGTGATAAATAAATTGGTAAAAAAGCGAGAATAGCAACTAAAGTGGCGCCAAGTAAAGGCATTGCTGTTTGTTTGGATGTCTTTGTCATTGCCTCAGCGCGCCTAACTCCTTTTTTCAGATCTATTAAAATACCATCGGCAATAACGATGGCATTATCCACAAGCATACCCATTGCAATAATAATAGCTGCCAAACTAACTCGTTGCAACGCAATATCAAAACTTAGCATTACTATAAAAGTTCCAAGAATAGTAAATACTAAACCACTACCAATCAGCAAACCAGTTCTAAATCCCATAGCCAGCAGCAATACAACCACCACGATTAGAACGGACTCAATTAAATTTATCATAAACTGATCAATGGCAATACTAACACGTTCCGGTTGGTAAAAAACTCTATTAATATTAATCCCAACAGGTACATTTGCCATTAATGCATCAATTTTAGACTGAATTTGCTCGCCGAGTTCAATTACATTCCCACCCTTTTCCATAGCTATGGCTAAACCAATGGCAGGAGCTTGATTGTATTTCATTTTATTGGTGTATGGCGTATAGTATTCTTTCTTTACGCTTGCAATATCCTTTAGATATACTGCATTCTTGCCCCTACCTGAAATCAATAAATTCTTTAAATCATCCAATTGTTGAAAACTACCATCGGATGCAATTCGCACTCGAGTACTTCCCACCTTAAATGTTCCTGGATCAACAATTTTATTCTGATTATCGAGAATTTGAATCACCTTATAAGGATGAATACCTAAAAAGGCCATTTTTTCCTGCGACACCTCAATATTAACGCATGTTAACTGTTCTCCAAATAAATTAATTCGCTTTACTCCCGGCACCAAAAGAAGTTCTCGTTTCATGTAACGGGAATAATCCTGAAGTTCTTCATCAGAAAAACCATCGCCGCTTAAAGCTAGAAAAATACCATACACATCTCCAAAATCATCAAATACCATCGGGTGTGAACCTCCTACTGGCAAATAAACGCTGGCATCATTTACTTTTCTTCTCAATACATCCCAAACCTGAGGTAACTTAGTTGTTACAACTGATGATTGAATATGAACAGTAATCTCAGAATATCCCGCCATCGATCTGGATTCAATAAAATCAATATCATCCATTGATTGAATGGCAGTTTCCAAAACATCGGTAACACGCAATTCTACCTCGTGGGGCGAAGCGCCTGGGTATCGTGTTATAATAAGAGCTGATTTAACACTAATTTCAGCATCCTCAAGCTTCGACATTTTCAGGAAGGCAACAACCCCACCTAATACAATTGCAATCAGTACAAAAAGTAATACCTTCCGCTGATTCAGCACAGCTTCTGTAAAACTCATAATTGACCTCCGATATTAGAGTTTGACGTTTCTTGTAGTTGCTTAACTTTTTGATCTTCCCGAAGACTATTTACTCCTGCGGCCACAATTAAATCTCCATCTAATATGCCTTCCGAAATAGTAATCATTCCCATAGAATCAAAACCTTTCATTTGCACCTCTCTGCATTTAACTCTATTCGTGCTTTCATTGTAAGTCCATACGTATGATTTTCCATCTTTACTAAAAACTGATTCTACTGGAACTTTACAAAGTATCGAATTTGTTGACTTTAATTTTGTTGTAACACTAGCTACCATTCCAGGTACAATTTGTTTATCCTGAGTATCAATTTTTAATCTCATTCTAAAAAAATTATCGCCGTTTGGCTTTCTTTCAATTTCAATTAATTTCAAACTAAAATCAACATTTGGGAAATTTTCGAACTTGGCGTTGAAATCTGTAAATAATTGGTTTTGAAAAAAATCATTTTCACTTAAAGCCACTGTAATTTCCAAATTAGTTAAATCTAAGAGAGAAACGATAGGCTGTCCTGCTCCAACTTTTTCGAAATTTTCAGCATACATGGCTTGCACATATCCAGAAAAAGGAGCGTAAATTTTGGTGTCATTAAGAGCATTTTCGGCAGCTTCTTTTCGAGCTTTTGCCAATTTATACGCCACCTGAATTTGATCATAAACACTTTTTGAGGTACTTTTCTTCTCATACAAAGCAGTATATCTCTCTGACTGAAGCTTTGCATTCTCAAAATTGGCATTAGCCGATTCTAATTGCACCAGATAATCACGCTCATTTAAAGCTGCGACTAATTCACCTTTTTTAATAAACTGTCCCTGATTTACATTCAAGTTTACAAGAGGTCCTGGAATTTGAAAGGCTAACTTTACTTCTCGTGATTCTTTAACTAAGCCTGTAAATACTTTAACCGAGGCATCATTGGTACCTGCCCCAACTTTAAACACCTTAACTGGCTGAATAACTTCCGTTTTGGATTCTGCCTTTTCTTTACATGCAAAAATCCCTACCGACAATATTGCCGTAAGAATTGCCATTTTCATTAATTTCATCATTTTCATTCTGTCGCTTTTGAACTCTAATGGTTCATTTGGTTCATTTTAATCAAAAAAATAATTGAAGTATATCTACTTCATTTTATTACTCTCTTATAAAAACTATTTGTTTTAATCTTTTACCACTCGTAAATTATAATTACAATGGTATTCCTATGCCGCGAAATGCAGTAATAAATACGGCTCGCAATCGTCGAATTATTTCTTCTTTTGAATAATCACTTCTAATATAAAATTCATTTAGAGCTTCCAACGATTCTAAAAAATAATCTACATCAACATCCGATCTTATTAATTTGTTGTTTTGCCATGATACAAATCGATGATGTATATTTACAATCATCTCATCATAATTCGTCTCAACATCCTTCTCTATTAATGGATATTCTTTGTAAATCTGATCAATTAAAATCTTCTGACTTTCAATTGCATAATTAAAATAATTGTCCAAAAACTGACTTGTTGCAATAACGGGATCGTCATGTTTCATCATTGGATCTAAAACAGCAACAATATTTACTCTGAAAATTTCAAGTGCAATTTCCCGAATCAAATCCTCTTTCGATCCAATAATCTTATACAATGTTGCCTTCGCCAAGCCACATTCCTTAGCAAGTTCAACCATATTTACACCTCGTAAACCAAATTTCAATAGCATTTCCATGGCCACCTTCGTAACCCTCTCTTGAATTTCTATTTTATCCGATTTTGCCATAAATGAACTCATTTAGTATTTCAAGTACAAAAATAAAAAATATTTCTAATTTAAAACATCACATTAATAAAATTTAACGAATAATTTATAATTGAAGTTAAAACAGGAGTTTTTTACAAAGATTCTAGAGAAATGATATTTTTAAAAGAAAGACTTTTCAACTTTTAGAGAAGAAAAATTGACTGTGAAACCGAACAATTTAGGCAAAACAAAAGCCTAAAACACAATTTTCAGTTTATTGCCCCCCCCCTCAATTGTTATTTTATCCTTTTAAAAAAAAACTACCATTAACTGTATTTATTGGGATAAAAAACAGCTAACTAAACATTTTAAATACCCATACCTAAGATTACGAATAAGCCTTTTCTAATTGTACTTTTTCATCCGGAACTTCTTTTGCAAAAGGTATTTCTACTTGAACACAAGTCCCTTTATTTTCTTCAGAATTTAATACTATTGTTCCGTTTAACATATCTACAAATTCCTTAACCAAATGCAAGCCTATTCCTAGTCCGCCATATTTTCGTGTATCAGAACTATCAACTTGCCAAAAAGCTTCAAATGCAAACTTCATATGTTCATTAGACATCCCAATACCAGTATCCTTTACGAATAGAACAAGCGATTTATTCTTCCTAAATGTAAAACCGAAACTAACTTTACCTCTTTCTGTAAATTTCAATGCATTATCTATAAGCCGTTCAAGAATGCTCTCCATTTTCATTCTATCTGTATAAACCTCTACATCATGCAATTCGTAATCATACTCAACATTAATAAATACGGATTGTTTTTCAGTCTTGTGCTTTTCCAAAATTTCGCTAAACAAAGAGACAATAGAAAAATGCGAATAACTAAGACTTGTTGCACCTAACCTTAAAGCAATAAGATCTAAAAGCAATGAACATTTTTTTTGCATTTCTTTTCCAGATTTTAAAATAAAACCAGAGTAAGTTTTCACCTCGGAGTCTTTATATTCAATTTTCTGAAGTAATTGAGAGAACCCAATTACTGAATTGAGAGGTGTAAATATTTCATGACTCAAAATGGAAAGGAGATTTCGGTTTGGGATTTCTCCGATATTTTGATTTTTAATAGGAACAATCGTCGAAGGATCTAACAGACGATTATCCAACTCAATTTTTAATTTGGTATAGTTTTCTTCAGTAGTAAAAACTTTAAGATAGAGATGAATTAAACTTTTACGATATAAAATGAATTTAGGGACACGACCACCTCGCCTATTCAGGAAACTTCTTAGTCCAATCAACTGCTCTTTATCCTCATTTATTAGAACATATTCAATATCCATTTCATTCACTAAGCTTTGTGCTTCACTAATTGACCTTTCCTCAATTACATCAAATGAAAAAGCAAGAATTACTGTAGATAAAGCTTCCCGTTCAATATCATCCATACAAAACACTAAAGCTTTTTTTTTGTTCTTATTCATTATTGTATTTGACTTTAAGTGCTTCAATTATCAGTGCACATTAATTAACCTCTTTTAAATTTCGAAAACAAAAGTGTATTCTTAGAATTACACTTACAAACATAAAAATGATTAAATATCTTAATGCACCATTAACAAAAGATAATATTTCCGATCTGCAATCAAAATACTCATCCTTATGATGGACAGATAATAAATTTCTAAACAAAATTTAATTAGCACTTATCAATCTCACTTTATAACTCAACATTCGTCCTCCACGACAAACCAACTCTTACCAACAATAAACAACAATTCATCTACAAATTAAACACTTTCATTAAAATACATCATTTCAATTCCATATATTCGCAGGTTATTATATTAACAACACATATTTATTAAGAACAATTTAAAAGGTGTGATTATTCCATAAATTTGAAAGGAAACATCAAAATCACAGTAATAATTTTTAATATCAAATACTTTCCCGAGTATAAAAAGAGTTTCTATTACAAGGAGAAAAAACATATACATAATGAAAATGATTTGTAAAAAAAAATGCAAACTAGAACAGTCAAAAACGGAAGATAAAATTGAGTATGAAATGAAAATAGAGGTGGCTCCTTTCCAGTTTACTTCTACCAACACCTGGCAAAGTTTAAACAAGGCAATAAACACAAACGTTGAACAGATACAGATTCAGAAAGGAAGCGATACAATAACAATTAACAACGACACGATTGCTTTTATGTATATCGAATGCAAAATTGTTTCATTAATCAATTTTTCAGGAAACAATTTTATACTTGCGCAATCACTAAATTATTATGAAGAATTACTTAATGATAGCTTTTTTAGAATCAACAGGCAATGTATTGTTAACAAAAACAATATCAAAAACATAATTTCATCTAAAGGTACAGTTTTGGTAGAATTAAAAATTCCTAAAGACAAGCTAATTCCGGTTACATGCAGCAAAGAAAGAGAATTTTACAAATGGATAAAAAAAACTCCAACTTCCACTAAATAAGAAACCTGCAATTCATACTTTAAATAACAAGCAAACTAAATTTTCAGACAAAAATATTCTACCACAAGAAAGTCTGATTAATTTTGTAATAACAACATCGCTTCTAAGGTTTTCACCCATTTATGAAAATCAGGGTAAACTTCCTCAGCGTGTTTTATGGTTTGTATTTTTAAAAACTCCTTCAATTTCTTTTTGCCACCTTTGTTAATTAAGAATTCAATAAAAGCTGCTCCTACCGGATAACTTAAATCTCTTTCATATTTAGTTGGTTCTTCCCATAACTCCAATAAAGAAAAATGATCCTTCGGTACTTTTATTCGGGCAGCTTTCAATAAATTTTGATCCATCTGATCGAAATACATTCCCAATCCTTCTTTTATAAACATCGTTTTAAACTTCGATTGCGATGCCAATTGGCTCAGCATGTGGCAAAGTTCAAAATCATTTGCCTGATCATTTAATACATTCACAATACAGAGATCTGAGTTTGAAAACCCAAGTGGTCGATCAAATTTTCGAAATGCCTCATTTCTATCCGTCCATACAAATACATCAACTTTTTTGCTAGGCTTGACATCCAGTGCTTCGGCAATTCTAGAATAATTAAGATCCCTTTTTGCCATATATCCGTCAGCATTTACAGACTTGCTTTTTTCCTGAAAATGAAATCTAATATTTTCCGTTTCTATTACTTCCCATGCTTTGTAATAAATACCAGTCTGAAACAAGCTTAAATATTTATGAGCGTAACTACTGGCAAATTTTG
>JBFFMG010000186.1:0-7559 GCA_041554215.1 Labilibaculum sp. | reverse complement strand
TTGCTGAATTTTGGGAACTCTTCTCTTGATTTTGAATTGTTATTTTTCAGTAAAAATATTTTCAGAATAGGTAAGGTGAAAAGTGATATTCGTCTTATCATCAATAAAAAATTTAATGAGAAAAACATTGTTATTCCTTTTAATCAATTAGATATACACTTGAAAAAGAATATGTAATGTAACCTAAAAAGTGTACCTATTGCCTGAATTCAATAAATCTAAATACTTCTACTGCATTGCATAAAAATCAAATTGGCTTCAATCACCAATTCAAATAAATAGTAAGCTGATAAAATGATTTGTTTACAAATATCCGGAGATATTTGCTAAAACTAAGAATGATCAGTAAAAGGAAAGAAAAAATTAGTTTCTATGTTAGAAATTTAATAGTAGCTTCCCAACGAAACAAATAATGAAATTACATTCACATGAAAATAACCATTGGGAAAATTGACAAAGCCGATTTCCCGAATTTACAATTATCAAATATTGATTTAAAAGTCGATACGGGAGCATATACATCCTCTATTCATTGCCATCATATTGAAGAATGTGAGCTTGGTCTTGAAAAATATATTAAATTCAGACTTTTGGATCCATCGCATCCGGATTATAATGAAAAAGAATTTACTGTAAAAGATTACAAGAAAAAAAGGGTCAAAAATTCTTTCGGAAAATCAGAAAACCGATTTGTAATTGAAACAATTATAATATTATTTGATCAGGAGTTCTCAATTGAACTTTCTTTAAGCGAACGTAGTGAAATGAAATATCCGATATTGATCGGAAGAAAACTTTTAAATGGAAAATTTATTGTTGATACTTCAAAACGCAATATTTCTTTCAAATTGAAGCAAAAAAATATCAATAGTAAATTTTAGTCCATCCAATAATTGTTAATTAAGTATTATGAAGATTGTTATTTTATCAAGAAATCCTAAATTATATTCTACAAAAAGATTAGTTGAAGCAGCAGAAAAAAGAGGTCATGAAGTACTTGTTGTAGATCATTTAAAATGTATCATCGAAATAGAAAAAAAGAGACCAAAAATCTTTTACAATGGAGCATACTTACAGAATGTTGATGCTATTATTCCTCGAATTGGTGCTTCTGTTACCTTTTACGGATCAACAGTAGTTCGTCAATTTGAAATGATGAAAACATTTACTGCTGTTGGCTCTGAAGCATTGATAAAATCACGAGATAAATTAAGAAGCTTACAGGTACTTTCTCGCGCAGGAGTTGGCTTACCTAGAACCGTATTCACGAACTACACAAAAGATGTTAATCATGTAATTCAATCGGTTGGCGGTACTCCATTAGTTCTTAAACTTTTAGAAGGAACCCAAGGTTTGGGTGTTGTCTTAGCAGAAACTCAAAACGCAGCAACTTCAGTAATCGAAGCATTTAATGGACTAAAAGCTCGTGTAATTGCACAAGAGTTTATTAAAGAATCAAAAGGTGCCGATATCAGAGCTTTTGTTGTGGATGGACGAGTAGTTGGTGCTATGAAAAGACAAGCTTTAAAAGGCGAATTCCGATCAAATCTTCACCGAGGAGGTTCTGCAACCATAATTGAATTGACTGACGAAGAGGAAAACACTGCAATTAAGGCCGCTAAAGCCATGGGATTAGGTATTGCCGGTGTAGACATGCTACAATCAGCAAGCGGACCATTAGTTTTAGAAGTAAATTCTTCGCCTGGTTTGGAAGGAATCGAAATTGCAACAAAGAAGGATATCGCAAAACAAATAATTAGATTCATTGAAAGGAATGTTGATTGATAAATATACTATTCTAGGCAAAGAAATTCAGAAAGGCGAACGCGCATTCTTAGAATTGGAAGTTGCAAAATTACACACCCGAAATACGATTAAGGTACCTGTAATTGTTGAGCGAGCTAAAAAGGATGGACCTACCCTACTTTTAATGGGTGGTGTGCATGGCGATGAACTAAATGGAGTTGCCATTGTTAGAGACATTATTCGAAAAAAATACAATAAACCTAAAAAAGGAATGATTATTTGTATTCCGGTTTTTAATGTTTTTGGATTCTTAAATGTTCGAAGAGAATTTCCCGATGGCAGAGATTTGAATAGAATGTTCCCTGGTTTTTTAAATGGCTCTCTTGCCAGCCAGTTTGCATACCGGTTTACAAAAGAAATTGCTCCGAAAGTTGATTATGTAATCGATTTTCATTCCGGTGGTGCCGACAGGTCAAATTTCCCTCAAATTAGATGTGTAATTAAGGAAAAAAAATCGTTTAAGCTAGCACAAGTTTTCAATGCTCCATTTATTTTAAATTCTGATTACATCACTAAATCGGTACGCGACACTATTCGTAATTTAGGCAAAACAATATTACTATTTGAAGGTGGAAAATCGAATGATCTGGACACAGACGTGATTAATTGTGGAGTTGAAGGAGCATTAAATGTTATGAAATATTTAGGACTGCAGAATGAGGAGCTGGAATTAAAAAATTCTCCCGTTGTTATTCCTAAAGCTCAATGGGTAAGAGCACCCAATTCAGGCATGTTTCAATTGCGAGTTACCAATGGTAGTTGGGTACTTAAAAAACAGATACTAGGCGAGATAACTGATCCTTACGGAGGATACGAAAAGAAAGTAGTTGCTCCTTTTGATTGTTACGTTTTTTGCGTAAACACAGCACCTATGGTACATAAAGGAGATGCTTTGTTTCATGTTAGTCTTGAAACAGAAAAAACAAAAACAAATCTTACTTTACCTTATGATCAGTAAAATAATTTGTAAAATTTAGTTCATCACAGCTGGTTTTTAGTTGACTAAAAGCTAGCTGCGATGTTTTTCTTTTAATAAGAGCCGCAAATCAAGCTAGCTTTTAGTAATTTGATAATGTAGCATAACCTGTTGCTGCAATCATTTCCCCATTAGGATTCAATCTAAAGCCAATTCATATCCAAAATCACTCTCTGCAGCACACCAGAGTATAGTAAAATACTTTTGAAACCTTCATTTCCATAAACCTTCAATTCCTTAAAAACCTCTTCTATAGTCATATTTTAATAAAAATATTTAAAACTTTAGCCCCAACTATTTAGGCTCTATTGCGTTAAAAAGTAATTGCCTCTTTTGTATTTTAACTTTTTAAATTAAGAAAGATAGCTTGCAATGTCAACATCTAAATGGATTTTATTTATATTTAGTTTAAATTAAAATTACTTGCGAAATTTGTCACAAAAACTTTATTTTTCCTTATTTTAAACAAATCACAAAATCATTTATCAAAAACCAGAAAGTAGTAAACTATTAAAATATTGTACTTTAAGCTATAAATTCTAATAAATAAACAATGGTAAATTCTACTAAATACTATACAATACTAATTGGAATTATTCTTACAATATCGACTCTATCGCCGTATACAGCTCAAGCCGAAGAGGATGATCCAAACAGAACCCAAGTTCCTTTTTCAACAGACAAACAAAACTTCACAGTATGGAATGGAGAAAATTATGTCCCTTTTTTTATTAAAGGGATTAATCTTGGTGTCTCAATTCCAGGAACATTCCCTGGCGAACTAGCAGCAAGTAAAGATCAATATGCTCGCTGGATAGAGGATATTCATGACGTTGGGTTTAACTGTATTAGAGTCTACACTCTACATTATCCTCGTTTTTACGAGGCGTTAAAAGAATTTAACGATGTAAATCCTGCGAACCCCATGTATTTAATGCATGGCATATGGTTAGAGGAAGAACTAAGTGGATACACCCAAGATTTACATCAACTAAATGATGTTTTCGATCAGGAAATTAAAGATGTGATTGATTGTATTCATGGAAACAAAGATATAGATCACCGTTTTGGAAAGGCGTATGGATCATATACTGTTGATGTATCGCCCTGGATAATGTCTTATATTATCGCACGAGAAATTCACCCAGCCGAAATTGAAGAAACAAACAGCAAACATGCCGACCAAACTTCATTCTCAGGCTCTGCATTTAAGTTATCAAATGCTTCCCCATCCGAAGTTTGGGCAACATCACATTTAGAAACTCTAGTTGCATATGAACGCAACACATACAATACAGAGCGTCCAGTTAGCATTTCCAGTTGGCCTACTTTAGATCCGCTAACTCATCCAACAGAACTAACAACAGATGAAGATAAGCAATCATTAGATTTGGCAAACATAGACATATCAGGAGCTCCTGCTGGTTTTTTTGTCAGCTTTCATGCTTATCCATATTATCCCGATTTTATAAGCGAAGATCCGAGTTACAAGCAATACTCCGACCCGCTAGGACAAAACAGTTATTTGGGTTATATCAGCGATCTAAAAAATCATTATAAAGATTTCCCTGTTCTTATTGCCGAAATCGGAACTCCTTCAAGTTGGGGAATTGCTCATTATTCATCGAATGGAATGAATCATGGTGGGTGTTCAGAGATTGAACAAGGACTCAATTTCTTAAGACTTCTCGATAACATTGAAGAAGCTGGCTGTGCAGGAGGAATACAATTTTCATGGATAGATGAGTGGTTCAAACGAACCTGGATTACAGATGCTTTCGATTTCAATCCCGAAGCAAGAATACTCTGGCACAATATTACGGCAGCAGAACAGAACTTTGGTTTAATCGCATTTCGACCTGCCGAAACCACTTACACCGAATTAGAAGATTTTGGTAATGATAAACCAATTAAAAAAGTTCTTACAGCTGCAGATTTCGACTTTTTCAACATTCGTTTAATGCTCGAGAAAGAACTCTCAAATATTGATACTATTTGGATAGCCATTGATAGCTATGATGCTTCCTTGGGTGAATCTTTATTACCTACAGGAAATTCAATTTCCAATAGAGCTGAATTTGCTCTTCGAATCACCAATTATTCTGCCGAATTATACGTAACTCAAGCCTACGATTTGTATGGTTTATGGCATGGTGTATCTGAAGATGAACAGCTTTACCATTCAACACCCACCGATGGAGCTCCCTGGAATCTGGTTCGATGGAAAAATAATGATGAAAATTATGAAATACAGTATGTTGGCAATTTAAAAACCCGACGAACAGAATTGCCTCCTTCAAGTTTAGATGCTGTTATTATTTCAAACGATTCAATAGACATTCATCTTCCATGGTCATTATTGCAAATTACCGACCCTGCTAATTCGAAGGTGATGGATGATGATCGATCAACGCCTGAAACAGAAGAAGCTATTTCTGATGGTATAGCCTTAAGCTTTGTTCATAATAATGTATTGTTGGAAGGAAGTAATCGATTTATTTGGAGCTGGGGAACACCAACGAATTATGTTGAAGTTAAAAAACAATCTTACTTTGTAGTAAAAGATGGTTTGGTTGAGTTTAATAATGAACCAATTGCATATACTGATTCCTACTCCACAAACGAAGGCGAAAATTTGATAATTGATTCAGAAAACGGCCTCTTAGCGAATGACTTCGATTTTGATGGCAATTCATTCTATTCAGAATTATCAGAATTTTGCGAAAATGGCTTTGTTTTTCTTTCTGAAGATGGATCATTTGAATACATTCCAGATACTGGTTACAGCGGTGAAGATTTTTTCACCTACCGAGCTTTCGACGATGGAGGTCACTCAATTAAAACAAAAGTTACAATTGATATTATTCCTGTTACCGCTATAGAGGATTTCGAAGAAGAAGAATTAGCTGTTTCTATTTATCCAAATCCGGCAAGCACATTTTTACGAATTGATTTACCTAATAATAAGCAGACACTATTGCGGATGATCAATTTAAAAGGTTCAATAATTTACCAAAAACAGATCACTAATTCGCAACATGTTATTGATGTTCATTCTTTTCCCAAAGGAGTTTATTTACTAAATATCCAAACAAGTAAAAACCTTATCACCAAAAAAATAATCATCAACTAAGTGAATACAAAAGATAAAAAACCCTCGTTCTAACGAACGAGGGTTTTTGTTGATAAAATACTAAATATCTTTTTCGTTGTGCTGAGATCCATCATCTCTTTTCTTAGTCTTCAACACATTGTACTTTTTGCCGAAATAATATCGGAAAGTTAAATTTGCGATTCTATTTTCATAATTGTAATTCATTCGCTGAGAAAATTTATCTCCAGAAGTATCCACATTGTACTTACTGCTATTTAATATGTCTATAATTCTCAAAGTTATGCTTGCTTTTTTATTCATAATCCTCTTACCGAAAGCAAAGTCGACCTGAAAAGACTGATCGTATTCTCCTTGTGCTAAAATCATTTTAGAGTTGTAGTGAAAAATAGACTGGAATGTAAACAACTTTGGTATTTGCATGGTTGAAGTTAGTTTTCCAAAAAAACCAAAATCATCCTTTGTTGAAAAGCTTACATCTTTTGATGGTGTATACTTTTGATAAATTCCGGATAGATAAGAATTTACACTCCACCATTTATTCAATTTTGTAGAAATGTTAAAATCAATACCCGCATATCGAAGGTTTCCTAAATTCTCATAGGTTACAAGAGCTATATTATCACTATTCACCGATCGAAACTGACCTAGGATATTGTCTTTGTACAGATAATACAGATTTGTGGTATACGTGATCTTATCCCTTTTGTAAATAAAAGTCAACTCTGGTATATGAGTGTAATAAGCACTCAAATCCTGCTGCCCTAATCGCTGATTTTCTGGATCTTGAAGATTCTGAAATGGATTTAACATTCTAGAATTAGGACGATAAACCATTTTAGAATAAGTCAGCAACACCTGCTTATTGTCTGCTAATTTATAGGAAAGATGAAGACTCGGGAAAAAATCTAAATAATTATCATTGTACGCCTTATTCGTTTCAATATCCGAATACTCAGATCGCAAACCAAGCTGATATCCAAAATTTCCTTTCTCTCCTCTAAATTGAAAATACAAACCTTGAATATCCTCTTTATAATTAAAAGCGGTAGATAAGTCTTTTGGTTCATTGTACTTTATCTCGTTAGATCGGTACAAAAATCCTGTTTCAATCAAACCCAATTCACCAATTGGGTGTCTGTAATCCATTTGAACAATTGCCTCCTCTCGATCCGAATTGAAAAAATCACTAGTTGCAACATCCGATTCGTTATAATTCCCATAATTTTCTGCACTATTACTTGTATAGGCTACATCAAAAGAAAACTCCTGTCCTTTTTTTTCAAACTTGCGAATATATGAGGTATTGTAAACCCACGAATTCAGATCAATGTCTACAGAACTTTCTCTGGTTGTTTCAGTTGGGAAAGTACTGCTAGTTGCTAAATTTCGAGAATAATTATAATTTCCATTCCAATTTTGCTTAACATTTCGATTGGTAACAGAAAAATTCAAGGTATTCTTATCATTTATTAAGTAATCTACCCCCAATTGTCCAATATGACTTCTTTCACCAAAATCGATATCAGCACTTGTATTCAACAACTCAATATTATTATCAATTTCCGTTGAACGAGAGAATTCATAATCTCGACCATCCCAATCATTTTTATAACTATAGGCTCCAGTAAAATTTACTTTTCCAGTTCTTAAATTTAGCGCAGT
>JBFFMG010000185.1:0-7567 GCA_041554215.1 Labilibaculum sp. | reverse complement strand
GTTAAAAGATTCAATTGAATTAAAGGTTAGAGACTAAGTGTAAACAATTAAAAAACCATACCAATGAAATTAAACAGACAGACAGCAACGAACACCAAACAATATCCAGAACGAATTCTACAATTCGGAGAAGGAAACTTTCTTCGTGCCTTTGTTGAATGGATGATCAACAAAATGAACAAAGAAGCAGATTTCAATACAGGTGTTGTTATTGCCCAACCAATTGAAAATGGTCTTGCTGATCTAATCAATTCTCAAGACGGATTGTATCATGTCCAGTTAAAAGGAATGAAGGACGGTCATCCAATAAAAGAAAATGATTTGATTGATTGTGTTAGTCGTGCCATAAATCCATATTCTGAATATGATAAATACTTGGAAGTAATTGATAATCCTGAACTAAGATTTGTGATTTCAAACACGACTGAGGCAGGAATTAACTGGGATAGTTCTGATACGCTAGAACAAGCTCCTCAAAGTTCATTCCCCGGTAAAATGACTTCTTTACTTTATCGTCGTTTTAAAACTTTTAATGGTGATAAATCTAAAGGTCTTATAATTATTTGCTGTGAGCTAATTGACAGAAATGCTGATTTCCTGAAAAAATATGTACTGCAACATGCAAGGAATTGGAACTTAGAAGAAGATTTTATTTGTTGGTTAGAACAAGCTTGCGCATTCTGCAACACTCTTGTTGACAGAATCGTTCCAGGCTTCCCGAAAGATGATATTGATGAGGTTCACAAAGAATTAGGCTATACAGACCAATTGGTAACCGTTGGTGAATACTTCCACCTTTGGGTAATTGAAGCTCCAGAATGGGTAAAAGATGAGTTTCCTGCAGATAAGGCTGGCTTACAAGTTAAGTTTGTTGATGATATGACAGACTTTAGAGAGCAAAAAGTAAGGGTTTTAAATGGTGCTCATACAGGTAGCTTCGCTGTATCCTTATTATATGGCATCGAAACTGTTCGTGAAAGCATAGAGCATGAAGTCCTTGGTAAATTCATTAATAACATGATTTATAATGAAGTTTTGGCAACCATTAATGGTGACAAGAACGAGTTAAACAGCTTTGCTAAAAAGATATTGGAACGTTTCTATAATCCATATATCCGACATGAATGGAAAAGTATTGCCTTAAACTCAATGTCAAAATGGAAAACTAGAAACCTTTGTTCTCTTATCGATTACTCAAGAATTAAAAATGAAATCCCTTCTCACCTATCATTCTCTTTGGCTGCATTAATTGCCTATTATCGTGGAGAGTATAAAGGTAAGAAGATTGAACTACAAGACGATCAGGCACACCTAGATTTTATGCTGAATGTTTGGGATGGTTTTGAGTTGACTCCAGAAAATGTGCAAACGCTAACGAAAAAAGTATTGGCACATTCAGATTTGTGGGATATGGATTTAAATCAAATATCCGGTTTAACCGATATGGTGAGCAAACAATTGTATGCCATACTATCGAATGGTATTCAAGAAGCAATTAAAACACTTTCGTAATATGGAAAATTATTTAAAAATTCATCGATCAGACAATGTTGTTGTTGCAACAACTGCAATTGCTATAAATGAAATCATAACTATCGATAACATTACTGTAAAGGTAAACGAAGATATTCCTTCTGGTCACAAAATTGCGATCGCAAATATTTCAAAAGGGGAAAACCTAATCAAATATGGGAACCCAATAGGGCATGCTTTAATGGATATCCAAATAGGTGATCATGTTCACATCCATAATGTGAAAACCAATTTATCAGATTGCATGACCTATGAATATCATCCAAAATTCCAAGAATTAAATATTGCTCCTTCAAACAAAACATTTAAAGGCTACAAGCGAAAAAATGGCGATGTTGGTATTCGAAATGAACTGTGGATTATTCCAACTGTTGGTTGTGTAAATGGTCAGGCAAATTCAATTGTAAAACTGTTTAAGCAAGAACATCATACCGAAGTAATTGATAACATTCATGTTTTTGGTCACAATTATGGCTGTTCTCAATTGGGAGATGATCATATTAACACAAGAACAGTTCTTGGAAATATGATCAAACATCCCAATGCGGGAGGAGTGCTTGTCCTTGGCTTGGGATGTGAAAACAACCAAATTAGCGAATTGAAAAAATCCTTGGGTGAATATGATGATACAAGGGTTAAATTTCTAAATAGTCAGGACGTTGATAATGAAATAGAAGAAGGAATAAAACTGATTGAGCAATTGTACGCAAGCATGCAAAAAGATAGCAGAACAAATTGCCCAATTGCAGATTTAAAAATCGGTTTAAAATGTGGCGGATCTGATGGATTTAGCGGTATAACAGCTAATCCTTTGCTAGGAGTATTTTCGGACATTTTAATTGCAAATGGCGGTAGTACTGTACTTACTGAAGTTCCCGAAATGTTTGGTGCTGAACACATTCTAATGGAACGAGCTAAAGACCATGAGGTTTTCAGCAAAACTGTTAGTTTGATAAATGATTTCAAGCAATATTTCATCAAGCACGATCAGCCTATTTATGAAAATCCTTCGCCGGGAAACAAAGAAGGGGGAATTACAACACTTGAGGATAAATCCTTAGGTTGTACGCAAAAAGGAGGTTCAGCAAAAATTGTTGATGTTCTGAAGTATGGTGAAACCATTCAAAATAATGGCTTAAACCTGCTTTCTTCTCCTGGAAATGACTTGGTTGCTACTTCAGCTCTTGGGGTCGCAGGCTGTCAAATGGTTTTATTCACAACTGGTAGAGGAACTCCATTTGGAAGTTTTATTCCAACCATGAAAATTTCAACCAATAGCGAACTGGCTAAAAGAAAATCACATTGGATTGATTTTAATGCAGGAACACTGCTGGAAACTGGTGATATGAAATCCCTTGCCGAAGAGTTTTTAGAGTACATTATTGAAGTTGCCAGTGGAACAGAACTGAACCATGAAAAAACTGGATTCCGAGAAATTGCAATTTTTAAATCAGGTGTGACATTATAAAATCACCTACATGTTTGTTAGAAACTAACATGAAAAAACAAAAAAATATGAAGAAGTTTTTAGATAAAGATTTTATCCTTGAGACCGATACAGCAAAAAAACTATATCACGAATTTGCTGCCGATCTTCCTATTATCGATTATCACTGTCATATCTCTCCTCAAGAGATTGCAGAAGATAAACGATTTGAAAACATGACTCAAATATGGCTTTATGGTGACCACTACAAGTGGAGAGCCATGAGAACCAACGGAATAAAAGAAGAAGGTGTCACCGGAAAATCGTCATCGGACAGAGAAAAATTCGAAAACTGGGCCAGTACGGTTCCATACACATTGCGTAACCCTCTGTACCACTGGACACATTTGGAGCTGAAAAAACCTTTTGGAATTGATAAAATTTTAAGCCCTGATACATCTGAAGAAATCTGGAACGAGTGCAATAAAAAATTGAATACTCCTGAGTTTTCATGTAGAAACTTAATTCGCAATGCTAATGTTGAAGTTATCGGGACAACCGACGATCCTGCTGATTCTTTGGAATACCATAAAGCAATTCAAGATTCTGGATTTGAAACAAAGGTAGTTCCTTCGTGGCGTCCTGATAAAGCAATGGCCGTTGATAATGCATCGGAATACAACCAGTATATTGACAAGTTGGCCACTGCCGCTAAAATGGAAATCAACGGCTTTGCAGATTTATTGTCTGCTCTTCAAAAACGTCATGATTTCTTTGCTGAAATGGGATGTAAAGCTTCTGATCATGGATTGGAACAATTCTTCGCAGCAGAATATACCAATAAACAAGCTGCCGAAATATTTGCTAAAATCCGTAAAAGTGAAGATTTGAAAGATGAAGAAATTTTGAAATTTAAATCGGCAATGTTATATGAATTTGCAGTTTTAGATCACTCAAAAGGATGGGTTCAACAATTCCACATTGGAGCTATTCGAAATAACAACGCAGGAATGTTCAATAAATTAGGCGCGGATACTGGTTTCGATTCAATTGCTGACAAATTGGTGGCAGAAGACATGTCGAAATTCCTGAATCGTTTAGCAACTGAGAATAAATTAACTAAAACCATTCTTTACAATTTAAACCCTGCACACAATGAGGTGTACGCAACCATGCTTGGCAACTTTCAAGATGGCGAAATAGCAGGCAAAATCCAGTGGGGTTCTGGCTGGTGGTTTCTAGACCAAAAAGATGGTATGGAAAAACAGATGAACGCTTTATCGAACTTAGGTTTATTAAGCCGTTTTGTAGGAATGCTTACCGATTCAAGATCCTTCTTAAGCTACAGTCGCCACGAGTATTTCCGCAGAATTCTTTGTAATCTAATTGGTAATGATGTTGAAAAAGGACTGATTCCTTACAATGAAAAATTACTAAAAGAAATTGTACAAGGAATCTGCTATTACAATGCTAAGAACTATTTTGATTTCTAAAAAAGATAAACAATATTATACAATGAGCAAAGTAATTACTTTCGGAGAAATCATGCTAAGACTTGCTACTCCGGGTTATGCCAGATTTTCTCAAGTAGACACTTTTAACGCTACTTATGGTGGTGGAGAGGCCAATGTTGCTGTTTCACTAGCAAATTATGGCATTGATGTTGATTTTGTAAGCCGTCTTCCTAAGAATGACATTGGACGTGCTTGCATGATGGATTTGAGAAAATATGGAGTTGGGGTTGACAACATAATTTGGGGTGGCGACCGTGTGGGAATTTATTTCCTGGAAACCGGTGCAGTAAGCCGAGGTAGTAAAGTGGTTTACGATAGAGCTCATTCTGCTATTTCTGAAATAGAAAGTGGAATGATTGACTGGGACAAGGTTTTCGAAGGAGCTAATTGGTTTCACTGGACAGGAATTACTCCTGCTATTTCTCAGGGGGCAGCTGATGCTTGTATAGAAGCAATAAAGGAAGCAAACAAAAGAGGAATCACTGTTTCTACAGATTTAAATTACAGAAAAAACCTGTGGAAATATGGAAAAACAGCCGAGGAAGTAATGCCTGAATTGGTTGCAGGTTGCGATGTGATTTTGGGAAATGAAGAAGATGCTGAAAAAGTTTTGGGCATTAAGCCTGAAGGCGTTGATGTTACTGATGGACACGTAAAAGCTGATGCATACCTTTTTGTTTCTCAGCAAATCATGAAACAATTCCCTCGTTGCAAAAAGGTAATTACCACTTTGCGTGGATCAATAAGTGCAAACCATAACTCGTGGACTGGTGTTCTTTACGATGGTGAAACTCTTTTTAAAGCAAACAATACCTACCAAATTACACACATTGTTGATCGTGTAGGTGGTGGAGACTCATTTATGGGTGGCTTAATTTACGGATTGCTAAGCTATCCGGAAAACGATCAGAAAGCATTGAATTTTGCTGTGGCTGCTTCTTGTTTAAAACATACAATTTATGGAGACTACAACCAAGTTACAGTTGTTGAAGTTGAAAAATTAATGAATGGTGACGCTTCGGGAAGAGTAGCAAGGTAATACACTTATGAATGAGTAAACTATAAATTATATTAGTTTCTTAGTCTGTTAATGTAACAAAACGGTTAGAGGTACAAATCACCACTACCCGTTTTGCCCATTTTCCTATCATCAATTAATTCTTAAATATTGAAAGGCTTTAGAGTTAATTTTCAACAATATAAACCGAATAGATTTATATCATTAGAAAAAATGGAACTGTAAGTATAGCAACAGCTCCTCATCAAATTTCAATGGACATTTAAAGAATTAAAGGAACTAAACAGTCTGCAAATCCAAGATATTCTTTAAATAGAAAAATATAAGGTTTAGCTTAATTACAGTGATTAGAGCTAGAATCAATTACAAATTTAAATTTATCAAAATGATATCAGTAAAAGCTTCACAAACAAAAGAAAAAATGTCAAGATACAGGTGGCAAATCTGTTATCTTTTGTTTTTTGCAACCACTATTAACTATTTAGATCGCCAGGTATTATCATTGACGTGGAAAGACTTTATAGCACCGGAATTTCATTGGACTAACAATGATTACGGTAACATAACAGCCCTATTTTCGATATTTTATGCAATCGGCCTCCTTTTTGCAGGACAATTCATAGATTGGCTTGATACCAAAAAAGGTTTCCTTTGGGCAATTGGTATTTGGTCAATAGGTGCAGTTCTTCATGCTTTTTGTGGCATTGCTACATCAGGAATTATTGCTAACGAATGGTTCGTTGGTTTTAAAGGAGCCAAAGAAGCAATTGAACATGTTGGTAATGTTTCGAAAGTTATAAATGTAAGTGTAGTTCTTTTCATTTGTGCTCGTTTCGTTTTAGCTATTGGTGAAGCAGGAAACTTCCCTGCGGCAATTAAAACAACTGCTGAATATTTTCCAAAGAAAGATAGAGCCTACGCAACAAGTATTTTTAATGCCGGTGCAACTGTTGGGGCTTTAGCAGCACCATTAACGATTCCAATTATTGCATCACATTTCGGTTGGGAAATGTCTTTTATAATTATTGGTGGATTAGGATTTATTTGGATGTTCTTCTGGCAATTCATGTACAAAAAACCACATGAGCATCATAAAGTTAACAAGGTAGAACTTACATATATAAATCAGGATAGTAATAATGAAAATGAAGAAATTACTGCCAATGAAGATCTAAAACTATCGTTCTTTGATAATTTTAAGTACAAACAAACATGGTCTTTTATTCTAGGAAAATTTATGACTGATGGAGTATGGTGGTTCTTCCTTTTTTGGACTCCTGCTTATTTAAGTGATGTTTATGGACTAACTTCTGATAGTACCATGGCTCAGTTATTACTATTTGTCTTGTATGCTATTACTTTACTGTCAATTATTGGAGGATGGTTACCAACATATTTTGTTGATAAAAAAGGAATGAATCCTTACGCAGGACGTATGAAAGCAATGCTTATTTTTGCATTCTTCCCTCTGCTTGCTTTATTAGCTCAACCACTTGGTTCATACTCCTATTGGTTTCCAGTAATCATCATTGGTATTGCTGGAGCTGCCCACCAAGCTTGGTCGGCAAATATTTTCTCAACAACTGGAGATATGTTCCCAAGCTCTTCAATTGCAACAATCACTGGCATTGGTGGTATGGCTGGAGGTTTAGGCTCATTCTGTATCAA
Source organism: Labilibaculum sp. (assembly GCA_041554215.1). Lineage (GTDB taxonomy): Bacteria > Bacteroidota > Bacteroidia > Bacteroidales > Marinifilaceae > Labilibaculum. The sequence continues at coordinate 408 of JBFFMG010000185.1, read as the reverse complement.
TAAAGGCTCTGGTGTCCTTTTTGATCATGCAAGCAATACTGGCATGAAGTTTATGGGTTTTCAGGGAATTGAAGCAGGATATTTTATTATTTTCTCAATTTGTGCAGTGGCATATTTAATTGGTTGGATTATCATGAAATCACTAGTGCCACATTACAAACCAATTACAGAATAAGTAAAATAAATTAATCGACTAACTTAACAAGAAATAATAAATACGAGTCGTTACCTTTGACTCGTATTTATTATATATTAGATTCTTTAGCTAGCATGGAAAGAGTAAAGTCTTTCAAGCATTAAAAACACGATCCAAAATAATTATTAAGGCATTTTAAACTACTTTGAAAACCGAAGTACTAATGCTTCTGCGGAATCTTTCAATGCAAAACTGAAAGCATTCAGAGCATC
>JBFFMG010000184.1:0-7589 GCA_041554215.1 Labilibaculum sp. | reverse complement strand
TCTGGTTCCGCGAAAGCGTTTTGGTAAAACTACTATTGGTTACGAAGGGAAATTGACTGGGATTTCATTACCTACAGGAGGATCTATGATGATTTTTAATAGTTCACGCTCCATGTTTAATGTGCTTAATAATTATCTGGAATTTTTCGAGGAAGAATCTTGCGGACAATGTACTCCATGCAGGGTTGGTTGTCAGCAACTTTTGAAAGGAATTAAGGCCGTTAAGCGTGGCGAGAAACCAACTTCCTATCTCGATCAGCTTCTAAAATTAACTGAGACCATGAAGTTAACAGCTAAATGTGGATTGGGGCAATCAGTTGCAAATTCGTTTTCTTCTATTGTTGAAAATTTCCGGGAGGAAATGATTTATTAATAAGAAAATATACCAATCTAAATTTTGAACAATTTAAACTAAAATTGATATGTCAAACATGGTGAATTTAACAATTAATGGTATTGCAGCTAGCGTTGAGGATGGTAAAACGATACTAGAGGCAGCGAAACAACTTCATATAAAAATACCAACACTTTGTTATCACAAAGACCTGTGTGTTGCAGGAAATTGCAGAGTTTGTGTTGTGGAACAAGTGGGTAATAATAAATTAGTAGCATCCTGCGCTACGCCCGTATCTGAAGGTATGGAGATAAATACAAATACGTTAAAAGTTAGAAATTGTCGCAAGCATATTATCGAACTTTTACTTACCGAACATAGAGAGGAGTGTACTAAATGTTATCGCAACGGACATTGTGAGTTACAAGCTTTATCGGCAGAATATCAAATTACAAATCAAGATTTTATTGATTTGGTTCCTGATAAAAATTATACAATCGATATGCTGTCTCCAGCAATTGAGAAGGATGATAGCAAATGTATTCGTTGTCAGCGATGTGTTCGTACTTGTGCAGAAATACAGAGTGTAGGGGCGATTTCTGTAGCACATAAAGGATCTGAAATGAAGATCTCTACTTTTTTTGATAGATCTCTTGATGAGGTTGTTTGCACCAATTGTGGCCAGTGTATTGTGCATTGTCCTACAGGAGCTCTAACCGAAAAATCATACGTAGAAATGGTTTGGGATGCTATTGCAGATCCAGACTCGCATGTTATTGTGCAAACAGCACCTGCTGTAAGAGTTGGTTTGGGAGAAGAGCTTGGTTTGGGTCTGGGAACCCGTGTAACAGGAAAAATGGTTTCAGCTTTAAAAAGGTTGGGGTTTGATTCGGTGCTAGATACTAATTTCACGGCCGATTTAACCATTATTGAGGAGGGAACAGAATTGCTAACTAGATTGAAACGTGCTTTGGTTGATGATGATCCAGATGTAGCACTTCCGATGGCAACTTCATGCTCTCCAGGATGGGTTAAATTCATAGAGCATAAGTATCCGGAGTATTTGCCTAATCTTTCCACTTGTAAATCGCCACAACAAATGTTTGGTGCTTTGGCTAAAACGTATTATGCAAAAAAAATTAACGTGGCGCCTGAAAATATCGTGTCTGTTTCCATAATGCCATGTACGGCTAAAAAATTTGAGGCAAATCGCCCCGAAATGAAAGATAGTGGTTATAAAGATGTTGATTTTGTTCTTACAACCAGGGAGTTGGCGGTGATGATAAAACAATCTGGTATCGAATTTGAGAAATTGAATGATGAAAGTTTTGATTCGATAATGGGGATTGGATCTGGTGCAGGAGTTATTTTTGGCGCCTCGGGTGGAGTTATGGAGGCTGCTCTAAGAACTGCTTATGAGATTGTTACAGGTCGAGAGGTGCCTTTCGATAATTTAGAGATTACTCCCGTTCGTGGATTGGAAGGAGTTAAAGAAGCTACTGTTAAAATTGAAGGTACAGTTGAAGCCTGGAAATTTTTAGAAGGAGCTGAGTTAAAATGTGCCATAACAAATGGACTGGAGAATGCGCATAAATTAATGGAAGCAATTAAAAAAGGAGATCGATTTTATCATTTTATTGAAATAATGGCTTGTCCTGGTGGATGTTTGGGAGGTGGTGGCCAGCCATTTCCTGTCGATAATGAAATCAGGTTAAAGAGAATGCAGGCTATTTACGATGAAGATAGGAATCTACCTCTTCGAAAATCTCATGAAAACCCAGAAATTATTCAAATTTACAAGGAGTTTCTGGAAGAACCATTAAGTCATAAATCTCATAAACTTCTTCATACTTCGTATGTAAAGAGGGAGCAGTATTAGTCTTTAATTAAAGACTAATGAGTGGTAATTAGTAGATGAAAAAAAGATCCGGTTGTTAACCGGATCTTTTTTTTTGTATTTAAAATTGATTGATTACTTTTCGAATGGCAACCAGTTTAGTTAACAAGTCTTCCAAATAATCCAAATGAAGCATATTGGCTCCATCCGATTTTGCATTTGCTGGGTCGGGATGAGTTTCAATAAAAATTCCATCTACACCAACAGCAATACCAGCTTTGGCAACTGTCTCAATTAATTCTGGTCGTCCGCCCGTAACACCACTTGTTTGGTTTGGTTGCTGTAATGAGTGAGTGATGTCTAAAACAACAGGACAATTATTTTCTTGCATTGCAGGAATACCTCTGTAATCGATAATCATATCCTGATAGCCGAACATCGTTCCGCGATCAGTTAGAATTATTTGATCATTTCCCGATTCTCGCACTTTATTTACCGCAAATTTCATTGATTCGGCAGAAAGGAACTGACCTTTTTTGATATTTACCACTTTTCCTGTCTCAGCCGCAGCAATCAAAAGATCGGTTTGGCGACACAAAAAGGCAGGAATTTGCAATACATCAACATAAGCCGCAGCCATTGCCGCTTCTTCTGCGGAGTGGATATCTGTAACCGTTGGAACTCCAAAAGTATCACTTACCTTTTTTAAGATCTTCAGAGCTTGCTCGTCACCAATACCAGCAAATGAATCTAATCTCGATCGGTTTGCTTTTCGGTAAGATCCTTTAAAAATGAATGGGATTTCAAGTTTATCGGTAATTTGAACAATTCGGTCAGCAATTTTCATAGCAATTTCTTCACCTTCAATAGCACAAGGGCCCGCCAAAAGAAAGAAGTTACCACTGTCTGTATATTTTATGTTTGGGATATTTTTTATCATGATATTCTTTTTTTATTTAGGGCAAAAGTAAGCAATTTTGTTTTTACTATTCAAAATTAAAACCTGTTCTTCCACCAGTTTTTTAATCTTTCCCAGATTTTTATTTCCTGAGCATTTTGTTGTGGAATGTAAAGCCTTTGGTTTTTAATTTGATCTGGAAGGTATTGTTGATCAACAAAATTTCCTGGATAATCATGAGAGTACAAATAGTCTTTTTTGTATCCCAAGTCTTTCATTAATTTGGTTGGCGCATTTCTTAAATGCAAGGGAACAGGTAAATTTCCTGTTTCTCTAACCAATGCCTGAGCTTTACCAATTGCCAAATAAGAGGCATTACTTTTTGGTGAAGTTGCTAGATAAATAGTAGTCTCGGATAAAATAATGCGAGATTCGGGCATGCCAACCAGGTTAACTGACTGGAAACATGCATTGGCAAGTAAAAGGGCGTTTGGATTTGCTAAACCAATGTCTTCACTTGCTGATATAACCAATCGTCGAGCTATGAATTTGGGTTGTTCTCCACCTTCAATCATTCGTGCCAACCAGTACACAGCTGCATCTGGATCTCCTCCTCTAATCGATTTTATTAAAGCTGAGGCAATGTCATAATGCTGTTCCCCATCTTTATCATACATCGATGGATTTTCCTGTAGCTCCTTGGTTACCAATTCGTTCGTTATAGTTATTGATTCTGTGTTTTGAGAATTAACAACCAATTCTAATATGTTTAAAAGTTTTCGGGCATCCCCACCGGAAAATTTTAATAATGCATCTTTCTCTTTAGCATGAATTTCTTTTTCTTTCAGATAGTTGTCATTTGCAATCGCAAAATCAACAAGAGCTTCCAAATCTGCTTTTTCCTGTGCTTTTAATACATAAACTTGGCATCTGGAAAGTAAAGGTGAAATTACTTCGAAAGATGGATTCTCGGTTGTAGCTCCAATTAAAGTGATCGTGCCATTTTCCACAGCTCCTAATAATGAATCTTGTTGCGATTTACTGAATCGATGAATTTCATCAATAAACAAAATAGGATTTGGCGTCGAAAAAAACTTTTGTTTCTCAGCTTTGGAAATCACTTCTCGAACATCTTTTACTCCTGAACTTACCGCAGAAAGAGTGTAGAATGGTCTATTGAGTTGTTTTGCAATAATTTTGGCCAAAGTTGTTTTTCCTACTCCCGGAGGTCCCCATAAAATGAATGAGGACACATTGCCTGATTCAATCATTTTTCGTAAAACCGCATTTTCACCAACCAAATGTTTCTGACCTAGATAATTTTTTAGATCTGTTGGGCGTAATCGTTCAGCTAAGGGTTGATTGGGCGTCATGTTTGTTGTATTCTATTTGTAATGAGCTTTATTCTTCTAGTCTTTGTTGCAGTATCTTTTAATTACGTTGTAAGCATCAAGCAAGCCCAATTCTCCAGCTTTGCTTAAATCTTCGTAAGCCAAATCTTTCTGATCCAAAAATAAATAGATTAAGCCTCTGTTATAGTAGGCCTCTGTAAAATTAGGATCCAACTGAATTACCCAATCGTAATCGGCAATAGCCTTTTTAAATTGTTTCGATTTTGCATAAGCATTACCTCTATTATAGATTGAGAACAGAAAGGACGGATCGAGTTGGATCGCTTTTGTATAATCGGCGATGGCACTGCTGTAATCTACAATTGTTTCGTTTTTATTTTTCTTTTGTTCTGGATGAAGATTAAGCACCGATTCTCTCATTTCGCCGATGGATTGAATGTAATCTGTCATGGCCGCCATTGCATTTGCACGATTGAAATATGCAAAACTAAAATTTCTGTTGTTTTCAATGGCAATACTAAAATCTTCAATTGCATTATTGAATTTTTTATCGAGTAAATTATAAATTCCCCTGTGAAAATAGCCGTATGGATTGTTTTTGTCAATTTGAGAATTGGCCTTAGCAATATGTTCGTCAATTACTTCCTTTGGATATTTAAAATGCCTGTTATCAATAGTAAATGCAGGATTGTAATTTTGTTGCTGGTTGTATTTCATTATTGCCTGATCGTAATACTGAACTTTTCCAGCTCGTAATGTATCCAAACTCAGATGTGTGATGTGAAAATTATCTTCAAGCTGAATAGTTACATATTTGTCTTGTACACGTCCTTTAATAATGTCTTCAGTAAATGATTCTCGCGAATTTAAGTCGATTAGTTTTTGGAAATTTTCAGTTGTGTCAACAAAAGCAGCCATAGCGCCTTCATTTTTCATCTTTTTATAACGTTCGATAATTAGTAAAGCCTGATTTCTATCCTGCATAGATCCTTCCAAATTATTCAATTGTCGTTTTGCCGACGATCGCGCCAAGTAGGCTTTGGCAAAGTCAGGATAAATTTTTATGGCAGTTGTATAATCTGCAATTGCACCCTTAAAATCTCCAATATCCATTTTAACAAATCCACGATTAAAATAAATAAGCATGTTATCGGGATTCATTTCCAATACATTGTTAAAATCTTCAATTGCCGAATTGTAATCACCAATTTCCGATTTTAATAAAGCTCTGTTATAATAGCAATGGGCATTATTCGGATCTAATTCCAGTACTTTATTGTAATCCTCAAGTGCACCTTTGGGATTTTTATTTTCATAATTGGCAATTCCTCTACTCATAATAACACGTGTGTTTTCAGGTGATATTTTAAGTGCGCGGTCGTAGTCAAGAATCGCTTCTTCGTATTCTTTTTTCTTAAATTTTAAATAACCTCTGTTTCCAAATGCATCGGCCGAAAATTCGTTTAGTTGAATTGCTTTGCTACAATCCAGAATGGCAGCATCAATATCACCCAGATTATCTCTAACAATCGATCTGTTTAAATAGGCTCCCATTAAATCAGGATCTATTTGGATCGCTTTTGAGTAGTTGGCTTCTGCTTCTTTAAATCTTTCGAGTGCAGCCAAACTGTTTGCTTTGCTAAAATAGATATTCGCATTGTTTGGCTTAAACTCCAAAGCTTTTTCGAAATCTTCTAATGCACCTCTGTAATTTTTAAGCTGATATTTCGAAATTCCCCTATAGAGGTAGGCAAAAGTATAATTAGGATTTAATTCCAAGGCTTTTGTATAGTCAACAATTGCGCCGTTAAAATCTTCAAGTTGCGATTTTGCCAGTCCTCTGAAAAAGAAAGGCTCAGGAAGATATGGTTTCACCCTGATAATATCATTAAATTTTGTGATCGCTTCAGTATAATCATCAAACTGGATAGCATGTCGACCTTTATCGAATATATTTTCGGTGTTTAATTGCGCGCTAAGTTCAAAAGAAATGAAACTGAATACGAATAGAATCAATAAAATTATTCTGGGCATTATATAAAATTTAAGGGTAAAAGTTGTTCGGATTACAAATTTAAGAAATAATATACTCCTTCTTTAAAATAATGACTCTTGATAACAAAAAACAAGCCAAATGATTTTCTTTATTTCTTAAAAAGGCTTAAATTAAGAAGAGAGCTTAATCAAATTTAGGAGGTCGAAATGAACAACATTCTATTAAAGTACATGGAAAATCGGTTTCAATCGAAAATAATTGATCCTAAAAGAGGATATTTTGAAGATGGACCCGTAGTAACTATTTCTCGAGAATGTGGTTGTACGGCTATCAATATAGCAAATCTGATGGCCGAAAAACTAACCGCAAAAACAGGAAATAAATGGACCTGTATAACCAAGGAGATTCTTGAACACTCGGCTAAGGAATTGAATTTAACACCAGCGAAAATTGAATATGTATTTAATGCTACGGAGAAGACAACCTGGGATGAAATATTGGGAGCCTTATCTAGTAAATACAATCAAAGTGATCGGAAAATAAAGAAAACGATTGCCAATGTAGGGAGAGGATTTGCATGCAAAGGGAATTGTATTATTATTGGTAGAGGAGGAGTTGTTCTTACAAAGGATATTCAACGATCGTTTCATATGCGATTACAGGCTCCGTTAGAATGGAGAGTGGCTCAGTTGCAAGAAATTTACAAATTGAGCACTAAAGAGATGCTGTCTTATGCAAATGAGATTGATAATAAAAGGGAAATTTTACGGAATTTTTTTAACAAAGAACCTCTTTCCGATACTGTTTTTGATGTAATTTACAATTCGAAGAATCTATCTGAAGAAATTATTGCCGAGGCAAGTATTCATTTACTAGAAATGAAAGGAGTGCTCGGTAAACAAATAGTAATGGGTTAGAAGAATAATAATTTTAAAATTGAGGGAAATTAGCATTGGTTAATTTCTCTTTTTCTTGTCTTGTTTTTTTAATTGAAGCATTGTACATCTAGTTATGAGCTTATTTCATCGAAAAAATGAATGAAAACAGGTGCTTAGCTTGGTGATAAATCTGTTTTTGTTATTTTTGCAACCGTTTGAAATTAAAATGTTAAAGCAAAATATGATGAAAATAAGATTCCTTAGCGTATTGCTTTTGGCGACAGGTATGTTACT
>JBFFMG010000183.1:0-7590 GCA_041554215.1 Labilibaculum sp. | reverse complement strand
TATAATGGAGGATTTGTTTTTCCATGTGCATTATCATTTGGAACCTATTGTTTGATTCGTAAAACTGAACGAAAGTCTTTCCGTTTTCGCTCCTTGAATCAGGACATTGTGCAGGAAATTGATTTGGATTCTATATGCAATCCTTTGCCTAAAGGAACATGGGTAAATTACGCAATTGGAGTAATTGCTCAGTTTGTGAAGAACGGACAAAAGCCGGATACAGGTGCCGACATTTTAATTTGGGGAAATGTACCCAATGGTGCAGGATTGTCATCCTCTGCTTCATTAGAGGTAGTAACAGGAGTTGCAATTAATGAGGAATTTCAGTTTGGTCAGGATCGATTGACCATCGTAAAGTACAGTCAGAAAGCAGAGCATGAATTTGCAGGTGTGATGTGCGGAATTATGGATCAATTTGCTTCCGGAATGGGGAAAAAGGATCATGCAATTTATTTGAACTGTGATAGTCTTGAGTACGAATTAGTGCCTGTAAAACTATCTGGAGTTAAAATTATTATAGGAAATACAAACAGTCCGCATAGTTTGGATGCGGGAAAATACAATGAACGGGTTGATGAATGCCGGGCTGCTGTTGATGCAATTACCCCCTCAAAGTTAATTGCCAACTTGGGTGAATTAAGTCCGGCAGAATTCAACTCTTTATCAGCAAGTATTGAAAATGATATTGTACGAAAAAGAGCCCGCCACGTGGTTACTGAAATTGAGCGTACAAAAAAGGCAGTGGAAGAATTAAAGTTGGGTAACTTGTTGGCTTTTGGGGAATTAATGAACCAGTCGCACAATTCGCTTCGCGATGATTATGAGGTTACAGGAAATGAATTGGACGCAATGGTTACTGCAGCCCGAAAAATTGAAGGAACTATAGGTTCCCGAATGACTGGGGGCGGTTTTGGAGGTTCAACAGTAAGTTTGGTAAAAGATGAATTTGTTGATGAATTTATTGAAAAAGTGGGTGCCGAATATTTCGAAAAAACCGGAATTAAAGGAGAGTTTTATGTTGCTGAAATTGGTGATGGAGGCAAACGTGTAGAATAATGAGTGTTGAATTGTGAATAAAGAGAATTGTTTTTAACAGATCAGTAAAAGCTTTCTTTTTAGTTCATAACTCATAATCAATAATTGTATAATGATGGATAAGTTTGATTATATAGAGAATCCTCACAGAAGGTACAATCCTTTAACCGGAGAATGGATATTGGTTTCTCCTCACAGATCGAAACGACCTTGGCAGGGACAGGTTGAAAAAGTAGTGGAAGATGTTCGTCCACCTCACGATCCCAATTGTTACCTATGTCCGCGCAATGAGCGTGTTGGGGGTGAGAATAATCCTGATTACAAAGATGTTTATTCTTTTCAGAACGATTTTAGTGCTTTATTGCAGGATACTCCGAAAGGGAAATTTGAAGATGGTGAACTTTTTAAAGCGGAGAGCGAATCAGGAGTATGTAAAGTGCTTTGTTTTAGTCCTGATCATAGTTTAACAGTTCCGGAAATGGAAGTGGATAATATCCGTAAAGTGGTTGATCTTTGGTGTAAAGAATACGACGAACTGGGATCCAGAGAGGATATTGGCTATGTTCAGATATTTGAAAATAAAGGTGCTATAATGGGATGTTCAAATCCGCATCCGCATGGTCAAATATGGGCTTCGGCATTGGTTCCTTTAGAAACTTCGAAAGAATCAGAAACTCAGAAAGAATATTTCGATAAGCACGGAAGAACCATGCTGTTCGATTATTTGAATAGTGAATTGGAGAAGAAAGAACGTATTTTAGTTGAAAATAATTCATTTGTTGCTCTGGTTCCGTTTTGGGCAGTATGGCCTTTCGAAACCATGATTATTAGTAAAAGACCAGTTTCGAACTTATTGGAATTAACCGATGAGGAAAAAACAGATTTAGCAGATATATATAAGAAACTGACAATAATGTATGATAATTTGTTCGAGGTTTCTTTTGCGTACTCAGCTGGACTGCACCAAGCTCCTACGGATGGAGAAGAGCATCCAGAGTGGCACTTGCACATGCATTTCTATCCACCATTACTACGCTCGGCTAGCGTTAAAAAATTCATGGTTGGATATGAAATGTTGGGCACGCCACAAAGAGATATTACAGCCGAAGGAGCTGCATTGCGATTAAGAGAACTTTCCAAAGTACATTATAAATTAAAAACTAAATAAATATCCTCAATATGGAAAATGCGTTTTCAACTCTGGATTATATCATCTTCATTTTATATGGCTTGGTAATTGTAGGAGTAGGTTTATGGGTGTCGCGAGACAAAGAAGGTCATCAAAAAAATGCCGATGATTACTTTTTGGCAAGTAAATCGTTGCCATGGTGGGCAATTGGAGCTTCTTTAATTGCGGCGAACATTTCTGCAGAGCAGTTTATCGGAATGTCTGGTTCGGGTTTTGCAATTGGTTTGGCTATTGCCTCCTACGAATGGATGGCTGCTTTAACTTTAATAATTGTAGGTAAATACTTTTTGCCAATTTTTATTGAAAAGGGATTGTATACCATTCCTGAGTTTGTGGAGAAACGATTTTCGACCAACCTGAAAACCATTTTAGCCGTATTTTGGATTGCACTGTACGTATTTGTAAACCTAACTTCTGTTCTTTATTTGGGAGCATTGGCTATGGAAACGATTATGGGGATTCCTATGATGTATGGAATTCTTGGTTTGGCTTTGTTTGCCGCCAGTTATTCACTTTACGGAGGGCTTTCTGCTGTGGCATGGACTGATGTTATTCAGGTTATATTTTTAATTTTGGGAGGCCTGATTACAACCTATTTGGCCTTAAATAATGTATCCGGTGGTGAAGGTGTTATTGCAGGATTTAAGCACATTTATGAAGTTGCTCCTGATAGTTTTGAAATGATTTTGGATAAGGCAAACAGTCAGTATGTAAATCTTCCTGGAATTGGAGTAATTGTTGGGGGTTTATGGGTTGCAAATTTATATTATTGGGGATTTAATCAATACATTATTCAAAGAACGTTAGCTGCAAAATCTTTGGGCGAAGCTCAAAAAGGAATTGTATTTGCAGGTGTTCTGAAATTGATCATTCCTTTAATTGTTGTGATTCCAGGTATTGCTGCTTTTGTAATGGTTAACGATCCTGCAACTATGGCTCGTCTGGGTGTGGGAGCTATGGATAACATTCCAACAATGGATGCTGCAGATAAAGCATATCCATGGTTATTGCAATTTCTTCCATCAGGATTGAAAGGGGTAGCTTTTGCAGCCTTGGCTGCGGCAATTGTATCTTCATTGGCATCTATGTTGAACTCAACTTCAACCATTTTCACAATGGATATTTACAAACCATATATTAATCCGAATGCTACCGATAAGGAAACTGTAAATGTTGGTCGTCTTTCTGCTGCAGGTGCTTTATTAATAGCTGGAATTGTTGCTCCGTTATTGGGAGGTATAGATCAGGCATTTCAGTTTATTCAGGAATATACCGGAGTGGTTAGTCCGGGTATTTTAGCTGTTTTCTTGTTAGGATTATTCTGGAAAAAAGCGACCAATAAAGGTGCTATTGTTGGTGTTTTGTCATCAATTCCAATTGCAATGTTCTTTAAAATTGGTCCAAAAGGCTGGTTCGCAGGAAGTTCTATTGAAGGGTTTTTTCCAAACGTACCTTTCTTAGATCAAATGGGATACACAGCATTACTATCTGCAGCTGTTATTGTATTGGTTAGTTACATGCAAAACAAAGGAGCAGATGATGAAAAAGGAATTGAAATTAGTAGAAAAACATTTGTTACAGGCAAAGTTTTCAATATTGTAGCTTATGTTATTTGTATTGCACTTGTTGTGTTGTATGCAATGTTCTGGTAGAAACCGAAGAAACTGCTAAATTTGTACGTTCGGCTTTAATAATTTCGAACGTACAATTATATATTACAGATAATATTTTTTGAATTTGAATTATGGCGAATAAAGTATTAGTAACAGGGGGAACCGGATATATTGGTTCCCATACTGTAGTTGAACTTCAAAATAGTGGCTGCGAAGTAGTGATTGCAGATAATTTATCAAATTCTAAAATTGAAGTTTTAGATGGTATTGAAGCGATTACCGGTATTCGTCCATTGTTCGAAAAGGTAGATTTAAGTTCTGCAAAAGAGTGTGCCAATTTCTTTCAGAGACACCAGGGAATTCAGGCCATTATTCATTTTGCTGCCTCAAAAGCGGTTGGAGAATCGGTTGTGAAGCCATTGTTGTACTACAGAAACAATTTAAATTCATTGATGAATATTTTGGAAGCAATGAAGGAATTTAATGTTCCTAATTTGGTTTTTTCTTCGTCGTGTACGGTTTACGGACAGCCTGATAAATTGCCTGTAACAGAGGTAACGCCTCGTAAAGAGGCAGAATCTCCTTACGGAAATACAAAAACGATTTGTGAAGATATTATTAGGGATACGACCAAAGCAAATCCTGAATTAAAAGGAATTGCCTTGCGTTATTTCAATCCGATTGGAGCTCATCCATCAACAAAAATTGGAGAATTACCTTTGGGTGTTCCTGGTAATTTAATTCCTTTTTTAACTCAGACAGTTGCAGGAATGCGTGCTGAGTTAAGTGTATTTGGAAATGATTACAATACGCCTGATGGTTCTTGTATCCGCGATTATATTAATGTTGTTGATTTAGCTAAAGCTCATGTTGTTGCAATTAATCGTTTGATTGAAGAAAAGCAAAAATCGAATTATGAGTTTTTTAATATTGGAACAGGTGAAGGAGTTTCGGTATTGGAACTTATTGAATCGTTCGAACGGGCAACAGGGGAAAAAGTACCTCATAAAATTGTGGGACGACGGGCCGGTGATATTGAACAAATCTATGCAGATACTACTTTTTCAAATAAAGAATTAGGATGGAAATCTGAAAAAAGTCTTGACGAAACCTTGCTTTCAGCTTGGAATTGGCAGGTAGCTTTAAATAAATAAGCGTTAAACATCTAATGTTAGGTTCCTTTTGGTAGGGGAATTTCTAAACATCAAATAGAGTTGGTTTACATTCATTAAACTCTATTTGGTGTTTTTTTTATACTATTTTAGAGACTAATCGGTATTATTCATTCACCAGCAAATTACAACCTCTGATATCGGAATGGTCGAAGCGACCCAGAATTTCGAAGCTTCCATCAGCATGAATTCGTCCCAAATCTTGTGTTTCGATAAAGGAACATGAATTGATGTTGGCCAGATCGATAACATTAACCCCTCCACTTTGTCCTTGTTTTTCGTAAGAAAAGGGATCGTAAGTATCCCTAATTAAAATCTTCATCCAACTTGGCGTAAAAAACAAACTGTCCCCTTTCGAATAGGCTTGCGATAACAATTCGGTCATTCCATATTCCGAATGAATTTTTTTAACACCTAATCGTTTGGTCAAAAAAGCATGCAATTCCTCACGGGTTATTTCTTTTCGGCGACCTTTCATACCACCGGTTTCCATAACAATTACACCATCCAAATCCAATTGAAATTTTTCAGCCAAATCGAGTAATGCAAAACTGACACCTAACAAAAGAATTTTTTGATTCTGTTTTTTCAGATCAGCAATCGTAGCAATCAATTCTTCATGATTGTGAAGGTAAAAGCCGCTTTTTTCATGCTTACTATCCTTTATCAGCTTCTCCATCATGTAAATGAGAGAGGAGCCTTCCCGCTCTAAATATGATGGCAATAAAGCCAGAATGCAGTAATCGCTTACCGGGCCGTAGTATTGCTCAAATCCTTTCGTAAAGCTGGCTTCATAAATTTTTAGATCGGGTACATAATGGCGACTGGTTAAATTTCCGGTTGTTCCGCTGCTGGTGAAAATGGCTTGCTCCTTTTTAGTGGTAGAGACCACTTTGTGTGATTTAAAAAAATCAATGGGAAGAAATGGAATTTGAGTAAGGCTTTTAACCGTTGAAATATCGAATTTTAAATGCTTCAGATATTCCTTGTAAACTATATTCTTCGCTGCCTGATATTGAAAAATACGTAGTGTTGTTTTTTCAAAATCATTTTCGTTTGTAATGGCAAATATTTCCTTTTCCCAATTCATTACTTTGATATCTTAAATAGTAGATTTATCAACAAAGATAATTGAAAACTTTAAGATGAAAGGGCTTTAAGTTGCGACTAATAAAATGACCAAATCGATCAAGAAAGGCTTGATGAAATGGTTTGGAGCTATCAAATTACCAATTGACTGTCACTTATTGCCAATTAGATGCTATAAATTCCCTCGGGGAGCTGTCAAATTGCTCATTGGAGGGTAAAAGTTGCCAGTTGACGCACTCAAACTACTGATTGGAAAAGAAAAAGTTCCAAGGGGAGGGTGTGACCTGCCTCGGGGCTAATAAAATTAGGTGTTGTAGTATCAAATCCTGAAATAGTTTGACAGATTATTATAGTGTTTTGGATTGTTGTATAAAAAAAACGCAGCTCCATAACAGAACTGCGTTTGGTTTCCCAAAGGGAAGTATTTTGGATTTAATTATCCTCTGATAGCTGTTACACCAGGAAGTTCTTTTCCTTCGATGTATTCTAATAAAGCACCACCACCAGTTGAAACATAACTTACTTTGTCAGCAAGACCATATTTGTTGATTGCAGCAACAGAATCACCACCACCAATTAACGAGAAAGCACCTTTTTCAGTAGCAGTCACAATAGCATCAGCAATTGCTTTGGTACCTTTTGCAAAAGTATCCATTTCGAATACGCCTACAGGACCATTCCAAAGAATAGTTTTTGATTCTTCAATTACTTTTTTGAAGCTTTCGATAGTAGCATCAGCAACATCTAATCCCATCCATCCTTCAGGAATTGCATTTACATCACACACCTGAGTGTTAGCGTCATTTGAAAAATCATCCGCAATTAAAGCGTCAGAAGCAAGGTGAAGTTTTACGTTGTTCTCTTTTGCTTTTTGAAGAATTTCTCTTGCTGTTTCTAATTTATCATCTTCTACCAATGAGTTACCGATAGTTCCACCCATTGCTTTCACAAAAGTGTAAGTCATACCACCACCAATAATCAAATGATCAACTTGTGACATTAAAGTTTGGATGATTTCAATTTTAGAAGAAACTTTAGCTCCTCCCATAATTGCAGTTAATGGACGCTTAGTATCTTTCAATACTTTATCAACACTTGATAATTCGCCTTCCATTACGTATCCAAACATTTTAGCTTCTGGGAAAAATTTAGCGATAACTGCAGTCGAAGCGTGAGCACGGTGAGCAGTACCAAATGCGTCGTTGATCCAAAGATCAGCTAAAGCAGCTAATTTTCCTGCAAATTCTTCATCACCCTTTTCTTCTTCTTTGTAGTAACGTAGGTTCTCCAATAAAAGAACTTCACCTGGCTTCAAATTAGCAGCCATAGTTTTTGCACTTTCACCAATACAATCATCAGCAAATTTTACTTCAACACCAATTGATTTTGAAAGGTGAGCAACAATGTGCTTCAATGAAAACTGTGCATCCACACCCTTTGGACGACCAAGGTGAGACATCAAAATAGCAGAACCATTACCATCTAATACTTT
>JBFFMG010000182.1:0-7595 GCA_041554215.1 Labilibaculum sp. | reverse complement strand
GGCTTACATTGAATCCAGTTAGTGAGAAATTATTTCTGACAGTTGCCATTACCCTATAATTTAGGGATAACATATTTGAAAGGCTGTCGCAGACAGCCTTTTTTATGCGATCTACTCGACAATTAAAAAAGAATTCGTGATATTTAAAATTCGGAAGGAATCCCCATTGAATAAAAATAGAACAAGAAAAGTATGACAGCATTGGAAAAAGTGAATGAATTTCACGAAGCGTTTGGAGTGAATGTTGAAAAGGCACCGATTATTCCTGCCAAAGAAAGGTGTGAATTAAGGCAAAATATTATTCAGGAAGAAGTTGATGAGTTGAAGGCTGCATGGGAATCGGGAAATTTAGTTGAGGTTGCTGATGCTTTGGCTGATATCCATTATGTAATTATGGGAACAGTATTGGAATTTGGCTTGCAAGATAAATACCCGGAAATTTTTAGCGAGGTTCACCGAAGTAATATGAGTAAGTTGGATGAGAATGGGATGCCTGTTTACCGAGAAGATGGAAAGGTGATTAAGTCGGATTTATTCTCTGCACCTCAGATTGAGAAGATCCTTAATGAA
The DNA here is from genome assembly GCA_041554215.1 of Labilibaculum sp. Classification (GTDB taxonomy): domain Bacteria; phylum Bacteroidota; class Bacteroidia; order Bacteroidales; family Marinifilaceae; genus Labilibaculum. The sequence continues at coordinate 7,025 of JBFFMG010000182.1, read as the reverse complement.
TAGTTCACTCATTATTTAGATGTATTTATAATTTCTAAAATGTGAAAATCGAATTACTTATTCATGGAGTATAATTCGTGGGAATTTGGCAACGAATAGAGTTGGTGATATTTTTTTTAGATAAGTGAGACTAGTAATATGAAAATGAAATTATGCCAAAAGTATATATAGAAGATCAGGTTTTTGAAAAGAAGAATTATTCCTCAGAATCATTAGCTAAAGGAGAGTATGAGAATTGCCGTTTTGTGAATTGTTCGTTTGCGAATAGTGATTTTTCTGAAAATATATTTTTAGAATGCGAATTCGAACAATGTGATTTAAGTTTGGCCAAATTAAATTACACTGCTTTTCGTGATGTGATTTTTAAAAGCTGCAAGATGGTAGGATTGGGATTTCAAGATTGTAATCAATTACTTTTATCAGTTCAATTTGAAGAATGCCAGTTAAAATTAGCATCTTTTTATAAGTTAAAACTAAAAGCGACTAAGTTTATTAACTGCAATTTGCAAGAGGTAGATTTTACCGAAGCAGATCTTACTGGATCAACAATGGATAATTGTGATTTGAGCCGAGCAGTTTTTGAGTATACGAATATTGAAAAATCAGATTTACGCAGCTCATTTAATTACTTGATCAATCCTGAAGTCAATAAAATTAAAAAAGCAAAATTTTCTTTGCAGGGAGTGGCTGGTTTGTTAAGCCAGTTCGATATCGAGATAGAATAAATGATTTGTTTTTTTTGATACAAAAAAGAGACTCTTTTGAGTCTCTTTAATATTAGTTGATTTAAACTTCATCTGGATGTTCTTTTGAAAAATCGGCAAGGTATTTATTCATAGTTCCTTTCATGTCTTTTCGAAGCATTAATATTCCTATTAAATTGGGGAGTGCCATTAATGCAATAGTTATTCCCGAAAGAGTCCAGATTATGGTTGTATCAGCAAAGGAAGCGATAAAGAAGCCAATGCAATAGATAATTCGATAGGGAAGTACACCTTTTGCACCGAACAAATAGGTAACCGATCGACCACCGTAGTAGGCCCATGCAATTGCTGTTGAAAAGGCAAATAGAAGCAATCCAATGGAGACGATCCATTTACCCCATTCTCCAAAAAAGCTTCTTGTGAACGCTTCAGCAGTTAATGGTGCTGAGTGCATCAATGAATTTCCTTGGAAATAATTTCCATTCTCGTTTAGGTGTTTGCCGTTTTCGATAGTCAACGTTCCATTGAATAAGCTTTCGTCATTTTGATAGACTCTTACTTCTTCGGCAAGTGATCGAGAATTAATAATGGAAACTGGATTTTGAACAACACCATTTGTAACTGTTAATTCTCCAGAAAAAAGAGGAAGGTTTTCGGCACCACTTAAAAAATCATATAGTTTTTTCTGATCTTCAATATTTGCGTCATTATATTGATGATCCAAAATTGTCATGTCTGTATTTTGAAACCGATTCGGTAATTTTTCTTTCCAAACCCCTGAAGATAGAATTACAAGTCCTGTGAGGGTACAGATTACTATAGTATCAATAAAAGGTTCCAGTATGGCAACCATTCCTTCCGAAACAGGTTCTTCGGTACGAGCAGCGGCATGGGCAATAGGAGCAGATCCTTGTCCTGCTTCATTACTAAACAAACCTCTGTTTACTCCTCTGTTAAAGGCATAAGCAAATCCAGCTCCAAGAAATCCTCCTGTTGCAGCTGTTCCGGTAAATACATTCGCAAATACCGAAACAAGCGATGGAATGATATTTTCGTAATTATATAAAATAACAGAAATTGCACCTACAAAGTAAATGAGCGCCATTGCAGGAACTAATTTGTCTGTAACTTTTACGATTCGTTTGATTCCGCCCAGAATTACAAATGCCAACAGTACAGCTAAAACACCACCAGTAATCATTTTGTCGAAGCCAAAAGTGGAATAGAGTGAACTCGATATAGAATTAATTTGTGGCAAACTACCTGTTCCAAACGAGGATACAATAGTCATAGCTGCAAAAAAGCCTGCAAGCCATGGCATCTTTAGTTTGTTTTTCATGTAGTACATTGGGCCACCGGATATGAATCCTTTTTCGTCGGTTTCGCGATATTTGTGAGATAAACTAACCTCAACAAATTTAGTTGTCATACCTAAAAAGGCTGTAACCAGCATCCAAAATAATGCTGCCGGACCACCTAGGAAAATGGCAAAGGCAACACCTGCAATATTTCCAGTTCCAACGGTTCCCGAAAGTGCTGTCGTTAATGCCTGAAAATGTGATGCATCTCCTTTTTCACCAGGTTTGTCGTATTTACCCCGAACCACTTTAAGAGCGTGTTTAAAAAAGCGAATTTGTGGAAATTTTAAGTAGATGGTGAAGAAAACTCCGGTTCCTAATAGTAAAAGAGTGAACCATAAACTTCCTCCTAAGTAGATCTCAATTCCGGCTAAAAAGTCGTTTAATCTGTGCATAGAAAATAGGGGATTAGTAATTTTTGGGTTGAAGATTTATTTAAAATCTCCCTAAGATAAAGGATAATTTTGAATTGTCTAAAGTATTGAACGAACTAATCGAGAATAGGCATTATGAAATTGGTAGAATTTAGAATATTTCCGTATAATCATAATTTATAAAAATGTAGCCAACATAAGAATTGAATTTATTACATTTGGGTTTAGAAGGAATTAGAGGATTCTCCTTTTTAAATCGATTAATCGTATATGGAAGTGATTATTATAATAGCTGCAGCAGCTATACTTGTTTGGTATGTATTGCGCAGAAAGAAGAACAATAATTGGTTGACACCATCAATAGAATTTTCCAAAGAATGGAGAATTATTTTAGCTAATAAAGTTGTGTTTTATAATGCGCTTTCCGCTGATGAGAAAAGCAGATTTGAATTCAAAATTCAGGAGTTTTTATTGAATTGCAGAGTGACGGGAATTAATGTAGAGGTTGATGTTACTGATGAGGTGTTGGTTGCTGCAAGTGCAATTATACCTATTTTCGAATTCCCGGAATGGAAATATACGAACCTTTCTGAAGTGCTTTTGTATCCGGGTAGCTTCAATGAGAAATTCCAGACCACAGGTGCTGATACAAATATTTTGGGAATGGTTGGAACCGGATATATGGAAGGGAAAATGATATTGTCGAAACCGGCTCTTCATCATGGTTTTGCGAACGAATCCGATAAAAAGAATACTGCCATTCATGAATTTGTGCATTTAATTGATAAAATGGATGGAGTTGTTGATGGACTTCCTTCTATTTTATTAGAGAGGCAATATGCTATTCCTTGGATCGATTTGATTAATCAGAAAATTGAGGAAATATATGCAGATAAGTCTGATATTAATCCATATGGGGGAACTAATAAAGCAGAATTCTTTTCCGTAGCCAGTGAGTATTTTTTCGAAAGGCCAAAATTATTTGCCAGAACTCATCCAGAACTTTATAAATTAATGAGTGAGGTATTTAATCAGAATATTCAGGTTCGTAATATGAAAAAAATGAACCAAAGACTTGGGCGAAACAGCCCTTGTCCGTGTGGCAGTGGCGTTAAGTTTAAGAAATGTTGTGGCCGGATACATTACAATTAAATATTAAAAAGAGTTGGCCGAAAATCAAAAGAGTAGGTGTATTAATTAAATCACACTAAAATGAGAAAATTATTTTTGACAAGCTTTGCAATTGCATTTTCGTTATTTGTAATGGCACAGGAAAAAACAAGACAAAAAGAAGTTGGACTTTCTTTTAGTAATCTGGATGAATTTGGAATCACCTACAAAGTTGGTACACAAAAATCGATGTGGAGATTTAATACTCTTCTTTTAACGGGAGGGAAAAATACTTTGAAATATCCAGAGCAAGCCAAGGTGATAAACAATAATTTCGGGTTTGATCTAATGGTAGGTAGAGAGTATAGAACATCGATTGATGATAACTTTGAGTTTAGATGTGGTTTTGATGTAGTTTATGGATATTCTTCTGCTAAAAGGGAAGATAAGATTAGTTTGGATAATCAGGATTGGATGACGTCAAAAAATGTGAAGTCAAAATATGGATTCAATTTTGTTTTGGGGTTTAATTACACCATCAACCATAAATTGGTTTTAGGAGCAGAAGTATTACCAGGCATTAACTTTCAAGATGGGGAGACTAAGGAAAGTTATAATTATGGAAATACAGATGATGAAACAATTGATATTTCCGGTTTTAATTACGGGTTGAAGAATAGTTATGCTTTGTTGACACTTGCTTATCGTTTTTAATATTGCATTAACTCCTAATTTTATAATGCTGAATTGGACAGTTGTTCGATTCAGCATTTTATCTCTTACAGTATTAAATAAATAGAATATAGTCAAATATGAAATTAAAATTAATCATCTTATTCGTACTTCTTGCAGGGCAGTTTGCTGTTTTTGCCCAGGAGTATAATGTATCTCTTGAAAGTACAAATAAAGCCATTGCCTTAACCAATCAAGGCATGATAAAATTAAAGGATAATTTGATGCAGGATGCGTTTGATTTGTTGATTGAAGCAATCTCGACAGATTTCACCTACCGAAATCCATATTTGCAATTATATACTGTTGCTATGAACGATTCTACGAAAATCGACACAGCTATATCCGTTTTGCAAAAATCTAAAAAAATATTTCAGCAAGACGATGAAATCTGTTACTATTTGGGCGAAATGTATAAGGCTAAAGGAGAAGTAAAAAGAGCAATGGCAGAGTATAGTATGGCAATTGCTTACAGTAAAATGAATGGTGAAGATTTCTACTTGGTGCATAAGTATTACTTTAACCGGGCTAATATTTGCCTGGAAAAAAACATGATTAGTACTGCAGTTTTAGATTATACCTACGCACTTAATTTAAAGCCTGATTATGGTGTCGCTTTTGCAAATCGAGGCATTTGTTTCTTTAAAATGGGCGAGATTGATGCAGCGTGTAAAGACTGGAAACAAGCCGTAAGCTTGGGCGTAAGTCAGTCTGAAGAGTATATCGGGAAAAATTGCAAAACAGAAGTTACTCAATAATATGAAGGAATAGCACAAGTGTGTTGTTCCTTTCTTTTTGTGCATCCAAGTCTTTTATTAATTTTGCAGAAGAAATAATTTAGATTGTAGAGTAGCGCGTGATATATCCAGAAAATTTTGAGACAAAAATAAGGTTCGATAAAGTAAGAGAACTGATTAAAAAACAATGTTTAAGCTCATTGGGACGTGATTTGGTGGATGCCATTCAGTTTTCCTCTTCGTTTAATAGGGTGAAACGTTTGGTAAATGAAACCAACGAGTTCAAAACCATTTGTTTGGAAGAAGATAGTTTTCCCTTGGGCTATTTTATCGATGTTCGTCAAAGTCTTCAAAAAGCAAGGATTGATGGAACTTATCTTGAGTTGGAGGAACTTTACAATCTAAAAAGATCTTTAGAATCCATTTCTGCTATACTCCGCTTTTTTCAATCTAAAGAGGAAAATGAATATCCATATCTGAAAAAACTGACTGGGAATGTGAAAATGTATCCTTTCATTTTCGATCGCATTAATACGATCATAACAAAAAATGGAAGAATAAAAGACAATGCATCACCAGCCCTGCAACAAATAAGGACCAGCCTAATTCAAAAGCAATCGACCATCGCGAAGCGCATGCAAGCTTTGTTAAGAAGTGCTCAAAAAGAGGGTTGGGTCGATCAGGATATCGCTCTTTCTATTCGCGATGGAAGGGCTGTTATTCCTATTCCATCGGCGCACAAACGGAAAATAAAAGGAATTGTTCACGATGAATCGGCAACTGGAAAAACCAGTTATATCGAACCATCGGAAATTGTTGAAACAAACAATGAAATTCGTGAGTTGGAATATGCCGAACGCCGCGAAATAATCAAAATATTGCAGGAGTTTACCGCACAACTGCGACCTTATATCGATGATCTTTTTAAGGCATTCGAGTTTTTGGCGCAAATAGATTTTATTCATGCCAAGGCTAAGTTTGCCATACAGGTAAAAGGGGTGTTGCCTAAAATGGTGAAAACACCAACTGCACTATGGGAAAAAGCTATTCATCCTTTGCTTTATCTTACGCTTCAACCCGAAGGACGAAAGGTGGTTCCTTTAAATATTGAAATTAACGACCAGCAGAGAATGGTTTTAATTTCAGGACCCAATGCCGGAGGTAAATCCGTTTGTTTGCAGAGTTTAGGACTGATGCAATACATGTTTCAGTGTGGTTTGTTGGTTTCAATGGGTGAGGAATCGAATGTAGGAATTTTCGATAACATTTTCATGGATATGGGAGATGAGCAATCCATTGAAAATGATTTGAGTACCTACAGTTCTCATTTGATGAATATGAAGCATTTCCTGCGTTATTCGAATACCGAAACAATGATTTTGATTGATGAATTTGGTTCAGGAACCGAGCCTGCTTTGGGGGGTGCCATTGCCGAATCGATATTGGATAAGTTGAATCGAAAGAAAGTAAGAGGAGTAATAACAACTCACTATTCAGGATTAAAGCACTTTGCATCGGAAGCCGATGGAATTGAAAATGGAGCCATGTTGTATGATTCCCATTTGATGCAACCTTTGTTTCAACTAGCGGTTGGTAAACCAGGATCATCGTTTGCCTTCGAAATTGCACGAAAAATAGGTTTGCCCGAAGAGATACTAAAAGATGCTACCGAAAAAATAGGTGAAGATCATATCAATTTCGACAAACACTTACGTGATATTGTTCGTGACAAGAGATATTGGGAGGGCAAACGGGATAACATTCGTAAAAGCGATAAGAAATTAAATACGCTTGTTGAGCAATACGAAAAGGAGCTGCAAGAGGCTAGCAAGCTTCGAAAGGAAATTATTGAGAAGGCAAAGGAAGAAGCGGCTCAATTATTAATTAGTGCCAATAAAACCATCGAGAGAACCATTCGTGAAATTAAAGAGAGTAAGGCTGAAAAAGAGCGTACCCGTGAAATCCGCAAAGAATTTGAACAGGTTAAAGTTCAATTAACCGAAGGAGAGC
>JBFFMG010000181.1:0-7644 GCA_041554215.1 Labilibaculum sp. | reverse complement strand
TTAGGTTGAAAATAACAATAAATATTGACCTATCATCCATTATGCTCAATGGAATTTTTCTTTTTAGTTGTACTATTTTTTTTACATGTTTTAGGTCATTTTTTTACCGATGAAAAACTAATTGCCATCCATTTATTTAAATTCAGTCTGAAAACAACGATTAGGCTAGTTTATGGCCTTATTTTAATAGGGTAAAATCAATTTAATTAATCACTATTATAAACAAATTCTACCCAAAATGAAATCAAAATCTAATCGAAGAAGTTTTTTAAAGAAGAGTTCGAAGGCAGGAATGGCTTGCTGTGCTTTAATGATGAGTACAAACTTCGTAACTGCTTCTGTTTTCAGGGGAATTCTTGAAGACAAAAAGATTGATCCAAAAAAATTGAATTTCTGCGGTTATACTTGTCCAGCAGATTGCCAATTTTATGTTGCTACTGTTGAAGATGATATTGAAAAGAAAAAAGAAGCCTATAAAAACTGGAAAATAAAAGAACGATATGGGCTCGAGTTTGATGCAGAAACAGCAATTTGCTGGAAATGCAAAACGAAAGATAAACCACTTGGAATAGCAGCTAAAAACTGTACAGTTCGATCATGTTCCATTGAGAAAAAATTAGATTCATGTATTGAATGCGATGAATTAAAATCGTGCGAAAAGGATCTTTGGAATCGCTTTCCTGATTTTCACAAAGCTGTAAAAGATATGCAGGTAAAATACCAAGCGCAATTATCTTAATCGAAAAAAAGGAGCACCAAATGATGCTCCTTTTATAGTTTAAGACTTTGTTTATGTATTTATTTCACATCCTCTTCGATCCAATTAGAACGATTTGGATCAGCAGGAGCAACTACCTTATCATCAGATTTATTCTCCAATTCTTTCAGTAGCATTTCAATTGCTTTTTGTAAGGAAGGATCAATTCCTTTAGCCACCAAATGTGGTTCGTCATAAACCTCAACATCAGGATAAACACCTATTCCTTCAATAATCCACTTTTGATTTTCGTCGAAAATACCGAAACGAGGAACAGCGATATAACCACCATCAACTAATCCGGCATTGCCCGACATTCCAACTAAACCTCCCCAAGTACGAGTTCCAATTAGTTTTCCCAGACCTTTCTTTTTGAAATAATATGGGAAAGCATCACCACCAGATGACGAATAAGAATTAATCAACATAGCTTTAGGTCCATCGTGTGCAACAGCAGGAGTTTGGTTAGGTTCCAATCCGCGACGATGCCAGTAGGACATTACATCACGATCTAAAAGATCTGCCATGTGATCGGGAATGAATCCGCCGCCATTGTAACGATCATCAATAATTAATGCTTGCTTGTCGTGATAAGCATACATTCCCCTGTGTAATTCTCTGTTTCCTTCCACAGCTGTATTGGGAACGTGAATGTATCCAATCTTTCCTCCTGATAATTTATTCACAATTTCGCGACGCTCGTTTACCCAATTCAGGTACATTAATTCCAATTCGCTTTCGATTGGTTTAATGGTGTAACTTTTTGCTCCCTCAAAACTCGGAACAGAATTCACAGTTATCTCGACCATTTTACCCAGCTGATTTTCCAAATACAAGTATGGATTCACAGCTGTACTTAAATCGTGACCATTAATACTTAGCAAATAATCTCCTTCCTTTACATTAACTCCTTGTTCTGTTAATGGTGAACGGCGATTCGGTGTCCAATTTTCACCCTGATAAATTTTTGAAATGATGTATTTACCCGTTTTCGCATCGGCTTTTATTTTTGCTCCCAGCAAACCTGTTTCTACCGCTTTCACTTTTTCGAAATCGCCATAATTAACGTAGGCATGACCGGTATTGGTTTCCGAGATGATTTCTCCCAAAATGTAATCCAAATCGGCACGATGACTCACATATGGCATCAATTGATTGTAATTGGCTTTTATTTGATTCCAATCTACCCCATGCATATTTTCAACATAGTAGTAATCACGGAAAATGCGCCATCCATCGGTATAAATCTGATTCCATTCTTTTTTAGGATCAATCTTCATATCCAAATCATCCAAATTCAATTTACCAACATCTGCTGACTGACCTGCCGTCAGATCGGTGATACCGTATACACCACCTGCCCAATACAAGAATTTTTCGCCGTTTCCGGTTAAAGAATAACCAGAAACCTTATCTAAAATCACTTCATCCTTCTCTTTTTCGATGATATAATGATGTAAGGCTCTATCGCTGGTGTAAAGAATTCCTCCATCAACAGCTTCCAGGTTATTGTAATTACCTGATGATAATGGAAATACTGAAATTCTATTTGAAATTCCTTCAAAATCGATTACCACTTTTACTTTTTCTTCTGGCTTAGCTTCCTCTTTTTTCGATTTCGTCTTCGACTCAACTGCTTTAGGCTCCTCTTTTACTTCTTCTACATCATTCTTTAAAGCAAACAATTTAGGTCCGTCTGCCTTTAAGGACATTGCAAAAATTCGAGTTGCATTGTTGTACAAATAATCGAACTCGAAGCTTGAAAAATCTAAATTAAAATCGCGATTTGATAAAAAGAAGATGAAATTTCCATCTTTTGAGAATACAGGTGATGCATCACCAAAAGTATCATCGGTTAAAGGAAAGTTCTTACCAGTAGATATTTGATGAACCCAAATAGCTCCTTGATCGTTACTGCTGTCTTTCACGTAAGTTATCCATTCCGAATCTGGAGAAAATGAAAATTCTGTAATTTCATTTCTCTTGGCTACATCAACAACTTTTACTTCCCCACTTTCAACGTTTAAACATTTTAACTTCAAGCTACGATCGAAAAATAACATGTACTTACTATCAGGCGACCATTTGGCATCGTACATCCAAGCTGAAGATCCAAAAGTAACTTGTTTTGCTTTTGCTCCTTTTTTATTCTCTAATAGATAAATTTCGTATTCCCCAGTAGCGTCGGAGTAATAAGAAATGTATTTCCCGTTAGGAGACCAATTTGGAGAAGTTTCACGTACCCCCTGAGTTTGTGTTAGGTTAATACTTGGTCCGTTCTTGGCCGGAACAGAAAATATATCGCCACGAGCATCAAACAAAACGCGTTTTCCGGAAGGAGATACTGCAACTCCATCAATAAAATCTTTTACATTTTTATAATATGGAAGTGTATTCGGATTATCGAAGTTGATGTTCACAACAACACGTTCCTCTTTTCCTGTTTCCAGATTTAATTTGAATAGCTGACCGCCATTTTCATATGCAATTTGTCCATTTTCACCTGATGGCCACATCACGTCAAATATTTTGTGATGAGTCACTTGAGTGATTTCTTTACTATCTAGATCATACTTGTAAATATTCAACTTCAAATCTCGATCGGAAGCAAAATAAATAGCATTTTTGTACCAGGAAGGAATTTGATCGGAACCTACAAATTTTGTAATTCGCTCCGATTGATCATTTTCCAAGTCGTAAATCCATAAATCGGCGGCACGACCCCCTTTGTAACGCTTCCAAGTACGAAATTCGCGACTGATTGGCGCAAAACACATTTTTTTTGCATCTGGAGAGAACACACCAAATCCGCCTTCAGGAATTTGCAAAGCCTGTTCCAATCCCCCATCAATACTTACCTGATAATACGTTCCATTACGCTCACCAAATGGTGTACGATTCATACGAACTAAAATAGATTTACTATCTGGATTCCAGTCTAAAATTGCATTATCAAATCCACCACGAGGTGGCATCATCCCAACTGAATTGTAGTAAGTCAACTGCTTAGGTATTCCACCTGTTGAAGGCATTACATAAACCTGACGGCTTCCCGAATATTCTGCAGAAAAAGCAATCCAGTTTCCATCCGGAGAAATTTTAGGAAACAATTCCATTCCCTTGTGCGAAGTCAATCTTTTGGCATCGCCTCCATTGGAATCTACTGTCCAGATATCGCCTGCATACACAAAAGCAATTAAGTTTTTATTGATATCAGGATATCTCATTAAACGAACATCCTTTTCGGCCTGAGCACTTTTCATCATCCCAAATAGGATAAGACAAAATGCCACAATTTTAACATTGAATTTTAACATTTCAATTTATAAGTTAGTGTGTGAATATTATTTGGTGTAAACTTTTGGTCTTTCTATGTAACAGAAAAGTCTGGTAAAACAGCATTTTAAATTTTCATAATTAATATTGTCTCAATGGATGTTATCAATTGGGCTATCCGCCCAAACCCGACTTCATTTTTTGTCTTAATACAAAAAAGGAATCATTGGCTTTAATTCCATCTAAACGAATAAATTAAAAAAAATCCTTCCTTTATTACAGAAAGTATTGGCTTTAAGTAGCATATCAATTTATTTTCATAAAAAACTTTCCGTGAAGCTACAAAAAAAGTGACATTCCTAAAAAAGGAATGCCACTTTAACACAATAATAATTCGATCCTATGTAAATAATAGTAGCTAACCTACTACTCCTAAATATTTCTTATCCTTAAACCGGATGAGTTCTTACTTTTTATTGGCAAAAAGTAAGCAAAAGCCCACTGCGCAGAAAAAACACTAAAAATTATTCCATTCCGCTAATACCCAGAACTCGTCCTTTTAGCCTTTCATTCTTCAAGTCTAACATTCCTCAAACAAGCTGGGTGTCTTAACGCAACATTTCCATAATTTTCTTAACGTTTTTTTTCTGATGCGGAATCCGAATCATCGTAAAGACTTGATTATCCTAATTGCTTTTAGCAATTGAGCTTTCTAAAGTCTTCACTAAACGAAAAACATTTTAAAAAATGCCTTCTTATAGCACTAGAATTACAACTAAATTATAAAACCTATAATTCAATAAGGCTAATGGCTGCACCACCACCTTCTGCTAAATGAAATTTTAATTGCGAGGTGTTATCCACTTCTTGATTTAGTATCTGAAACTCGGTTGGATTCTTGTCCCAATGAGCATTTTCTCCATCTAAATATAAAGTTGCCTTGTATTTCTTCCCTTCGGTCAAGAAATCTAATTTAATATCCATATCCCGGGCATTTTCATCGGTAATAGAACCAATAAACCAATTTTCAGAATTACGATCTTTACGGGCGATGGTCACAAAATCACCTACTTCTCCATTCAGCACTTTGCTGGTTTCCCAGGTAACAGCAACATCGCGAATAAATTGAAATGCTTCATTTCCTTTGTAATTCTCAATTAAATCGGGAACCATTTGAATTGGACTGTTAATAACCACATACAAAGCCAATTGCTGAGCCAATGTAGTATTCACCTGATTGTTTGGTTTGTGAGGTGTTAACTTGATATTGAAGATACCAGGCGTATAATCAATCGGCCCTGCCAACATACGAGTGAACGCAACAATTGGCAAATGCTCCGGAGGATTTCCTCCATCTGTTGCCCAAGCGTTAAATTCTTGTCCTCGTAAGCCTTCACGAGAAATAATATTTGGATAGGTACGACGCAAACCTGTTGCTTTTATAGGCTCATGAGCATTAACTGCAACCTGATATTTAGCACCTGTTTCTACTGCTCTTCGGTAATTATTCACCATCCACTGTCCGTGGTGATATTCTCCTTTCGGGATAATTTTGCCAACATATCCTGTTTTAACAGAATGAATCCCCAATGAGTTCATTAACTGATAGGCTGTATCCATTTGCTGGTTGTAAGTTCTTGGAGCAGCCGAAGTTTCGTGATGCATGATTAACTCAACACCTTTTTCTTTTCCGTAACGAACCACTTCCTTTAAATCGTAATCGGCGTATGGAGTTACAAAATCAAAAACACCTTCACGATCCTCAAAACCAATCCAATGTTCCCAGCCTGTATTCCATCCTTCCACTAAAATACCACCAATGTTATTTTCGGAGGCAAAATCGATTAACTCCTTCGCATATTCGGTTGTAGCACCATGTTTGCCATGTGGTTTCAAGCCAGTTGCAGCATTCATATCTTGAGATGCTCTGTAATCCCAAGTTCTGGTTCCTACGTGCATATCCCACCAGATACCTACATATTTCATTGGTTTAAAATAATCAACCGATCCAATTTTATTCGGTTCGTTCAAATTTACAATCAAGTCGGATTCAATTAAACCGCCTGCATTTTCAGAAATTTGTATGGTTCTCCAAGGCGTATTGAAAGGAACAGCTCTCTTTACTTTGTAACCTGTTACATCCGAACCTACCAATTCGCTTTCCAACATCAACTTTTCTTTATTCACCTTCAAGGTCATTCCTGAATAATCAGTCAAATTTGCCTCGTGAAAACTCAAATAAATACCTTCTGCTGTTTTCATTGTAACAGGAGTATTCACCGCATTTTCAGGGATATGAGTTTGTGCCAGATTATCATTCGAACGCAATGCAATTGCATCAATACCGGTAAGTGAAGTTGTATGATACAAATGTTCGTAAATATCCCAGTCACCAGGAATCCACCATACTTTATGATCGCCTGTTAATTTGAATTGTGTATTTTCATCAGTAATAATAACTTCTTGCATAGCTTCTTGTTCTGGAAACTCGTAACGAAACCCAAGACCGTCATTATATACCTTAAACACCAAATTCATTTTACGGTTAGGAGCTTTTTCCTCTTCTAAATTCAATACTAATTGATTGAAATTATCCACAACCACTCTTTTCTCGCCCCACTGCATTTCCCATGTTGAATTACTGGATGAAAGTTGTGAATTGGCAATTTTCCATCCTTTTTCGATAGAGGGCATATCTTGAATATCAAAACCCAGAGTAGAAGGTTCAATTACCTTTTTACTATTGAATAATACCTCGTAAGTGGCTTGTCCTTCCACCATACTGATTTGAACGCCAATTTTCCCATCGGGCGATTCAACATTCTCGACTAATTTGCCATTGGCACAGGATGCCAAAATCATTGCAAAACCAGCAATAAGGCAAAAAATTGATTTACATTTCATAGTTAATTGAATCAAAAGATTAGTATTAATTAAGTTCCAAACAAAAGCTTTGAATGTTTAAGTTCGGTATTTAAAATCAAAGTAAGTGGAGAAAACAGGGAATAACTAAATACTAATTGAAAATATAGATTGATTCCTGCTTACCCAAACAACAATACATTAATCTACTGACAATTACACTACAAAAACTCTTTAAGAAATATAGACTATATATCAAGGTAAACTGAGCTTTAATCAAAGTAAAACAGTCTCCTAAACCTATAATAATTTCAATATTTGAATTGGGTCGATGCGATTTAATTTTACTTGCCTTTAAGGCAGGCATAAACAAAAAATTAAGATGATGCTAAAGCAAAATACTAGAAGTAATTTACATAACAGTTGGCTAAAGCCAAAGTGCAATAGATAAAAAAAATATAGTATTTACTGATAATAGGTAGAAAATATGAGTTTATTACTCTTGTTTTTTCAGGCAACTAACAATTGAAAATAAATGATTGAAGAAGTGAAATAAAGCAACTGCAAAACATCTATTGCAGTTGATTTTAAGCAACTGATAATATGAAATTTATAAAATACATAATAACAACATTCTGATAATAGTATTACAAAAATGGACAATCAAAGATCTAAAAATACAAAATTGTCACTCCCAAAGAAAACTGAAACAGATTAAACTTGAACAGACCGGTTCAGGCGTCCTGACT
>JBFFMG010000180.1:0-7647 GCA_041554215.1 Labilibaculum sp. | reverse complement strand
GATCTTCTTTTTCCATTATAGATCGAAGTAGCATAATTATTTCCGTAATAGCCATGATGTCCGTGACCATAGTAACCATGACCATAGTAACCAGAGTGCCCATAATATGGATAGTAGCTTCCGTAGTAGTAATTCGAGAATCCCCATCCGAAATTTAAATCCCAGTACCAGCTGTCGCCAAAGCCCATGTTAAAACCCCAATAGGAATTATAGCCATAGTTTCTATACGGATAGTTGTAGGCAAATGTATTGCCATATCTCATAGTTGAAAAATTATAGCCATTATACATGCGATAATTAGTCCAAGTAGGTGTCCACCATACATTGTTTCCATCTACATATACATTCCAGTCCGAATCTCCAGCTAACCACATGGCAGTATTGTAACCACTGTTATCGTAGTAACCAAATCCCTGAGGATACATTTCGCGTAAACGTTGAGCTTCTTCCTGATCTCTTTCTGAACCTGAAAATCCGCCTAAGTAGTAGCCCGAATCACCTTCGTAAATCAAAGTGTCAACACTACCAATCGACTCATCATTTAAAATTTCGGTATATTTTTGCTGTAAGGCCTCAAAATTACGATCATCAAGGGCCTCCGAACCAGTATTTGGCTTGGTTTTTGTTGATGATTGTGTTGCATTTGCCGGAGCTAAAGCATTGCTTTTTTGAACGGCAGGGGAATTGGCTTCAACTTTTTGAACTAATAAAGGAGCCTGGTTTGGATTGTAATACAAATCATCTTCGTAGACTGTTGATCCCATATAAGATGGGGAGCAACTGCTTGCAAAGATGGCTGTAACTAATAGAATTTTAAAATAGGTTTTCATCGCTTGTCCTCCAATAATGAATTATCTAAGATTATTTTTTACTTTTGTAATGATTTAGAACTACCCTATAAGTAGCAAATACCATACCAAAAGGATAATGTAATGGCAAAAGTTTTAACCAGTAGAAGCGAAAATTACTCGCAATGGTATAATGATCTGGTGATCAAGGCTGATTTAGCAGAAAGCTCTCCAGTAAGAGGATGTATGATTATTAAACCTTATGGCTATGCCATTTGGGAAAAAATTCAGGCGCAGCTTGATAAAATGTTCAAGGAAACAGGGCATCAAAATGCATATTTTCCTCTATTGATTCCGAAATCATTTTTAAGTAAAGAAGCCGACCACGTTGAAGGTTTTGCAAAGGAATGTGCTGTTGTAACTCATTACCGATTGAAAAATGATCCGAACGGAAAAGGTGTAATTGTTGATCCGGATGCCAAATTAGAGGAAGAGTTAATTATTCGACCAACTTCTGAAACCATTATCTGGAGTACATACAAAAATTGGATTCAGTCGTATCGCGATTTACCAATTCTTATTAATCAGTGGGCAAACGTAATGCGTTGGGAAATGAGAACCCGTTTGTTTTTGCGAACCTCAGAATTTCTATGGCAAGAAGGTCATACAGCACATGCGACCAAAGAGGAAGCTTTATTTGAGACCAAACAAATGGTTGATATTTATGGTGAATTTGCAGAAAAATGGATGTCTGTTCCTGTTTTAAAGGGGCATAAGACTGAATCGGAACGTTTTGCAGGTGCATTGGATACCTATTGTATCGAAGCGTTAATGCAGGATGGAAAAGCTCTTCAGGCCGGAACATCTCACTTTTTAGGTCAGAATTTTGCAAAGGCATTTGATGTGAAATTTACCAATAAAGAAGGTAAAGAGGATTATGTTTGGGCAACTTCATGGGGCGTTTCAACTCGTTTAATGGGTGCTTTAGTAATGGCTCATTCCGATGATAATGGATTGGTATTGCCTCCAAAATTGGCTCCAATTCAGGTTGTTATTGTTCCTATTTATCGCAAAGACGAAGAGTTAGCAAAAATTGCAGAAGTTATAGATCCAATTGTTGCTAAACTGAAGGCCAAAGGTATTTCTGTTAAATTTGATGATAGCGATAACCGCAAGCCAGGATGGAAATTTGCAGAATATGAATTAAAAGGTGTTCCTGTTCGTTTGGCAATTGGTGCCCGCGATTTAGAGAATGGAACCATCGAATTAGCACGTCGTGATACCTTGACAAAAGAAACAGTTGCTATTGAAGGTGTTGAGGATGTGATTGAAAATTTAATGGAGGAAATTCAAAATACGATCTTTCAGAAAGCTTTGGATTTTAGAGCAGAAAAAACAACTAAAGTTGATACTTACGAAGAATTTAAAGAGCTTTTGGAAAGCAAAACAGGGTTCTTTTTAGCTCATTGGGACGGTACACCAGAAACCGAGGAGAAAATTCAATCGGAGACAAAAGCAACTATTCGTTGTATTCCTTTCGAAGGAGATGGAGAAGAAGGTGTTTGTATGGTAACTGGTAAACCTTCCAAGCAAAGAGTTGTATTCGCGAAATCCTACTAATTTAGAAAAGTAGATTTTATATATTATTGAACAGTCATCAGGTTTCTGATGACTGTTTTTTTGTATATTTACTTTTCATATTTAAACAAACAATACCAATGAATATTTTAAATACAAAAGCAGCAATTCTTGCAACAATAAAGGATAAAGCTTTATTAAAGCAAGAGGTATATAAAAACACCAAAGATATATTTGAAGATTTGCGCTTGGTAGTCCAAAATCTAATTATCGAGTATAATCTTGATTTGGGAGAACAAGATGAAAGTGTCCTTTTAAACTTTGAAGACAAAGGAGAATTCGAATTTAAAATTAAAATAGCATCGGATATTTTGGTATTTAGCTTGCATACTAATGTGTTTCAGTTCAATAGGGACCATAATGTATGGAAGCAGTCTTACGTGAAAACAAATCCAGATAATGCTTACTCGGGCATTATTAACGTTTATAATTTCCTTGCTGATTCATTTAAATATAATCGTTTTGAAGATTTAGGTTATTTGGTTGCCCGAATTTTTATCAATAGAGAAAATCATTACATCGTTGAAGGTAAAAGGCAAATGGGTTTGCTGGAAACCGATTTATCTGTATCAACAGCCAATCATGATAATCTGCGTAATATTGTGGAAACGGCTATTAATTACTCTTTAAATTTCGATTTGTTGGTTCCACCCTACGATAATGTGAAAATTATGTCGGTAGGACAAATGTTTGAAAAAATACAGAACTCAAGAACTCCAACTGGCAAGCGATTAGGCTTTCAGTTTAAATCGGACGATGTATAATCAAATTATCAAGTAAGAATTAAATTTGATTCTTAAATTCGTAATCATTTTATAATATTGTAACGCTTCACTAAATGGTTTTGTGAGGCGTTTATTTATGCATCAACTAAAAACACAGACTAGATATGAGTGCCTTAATAGATAAATTTATACGATACGTAAAGTTCAATACCGAATCGGATACAGAAACAGGATTAACCCCAAGTACTCCTGGTCAGATGATTTTGGCTGAAGAATTGACCAAAGAATTGCAGGAAATGGGATTGAAGAATGTTAGCCTTGATGAGAATGGATACATCATGGCCGTGCTTCCATCCAATTTGGATCATGAAGTTCCTACGGTTGGTTTTGTGGCTCATATGGATACAAGTCCAGATTTTTCCGGTAAGCATGTAAAACCTCAGTTTTGGGAAAATTACGATGGTGACGACATAATTTTGAATGAAAAACAGAACATTGTAATGAAGGTTGCTGATTTTCCAGAGCTGAAACAATACAAAGGTCAAACGATTATTACCACCGATGGAACTACGCTTTTAGGAGCAGATGATAAAGCCGGTGTTGCTGAAATTATGACTGCAATTGAATATTTAGCCAATCATCCGGAAATAAAACACGGTGCTGTTCATGTAGGCTTTACGCCTGATGAAGAAATAGGTAAAGGTGCCGATTTCTTTAATGTGAAGAAATTTGGAGCTGAGTTTGCCTATACTTTAGATGGTGGAGAAATTGGGGAGTTGCAATATGAGAATTTTAATGCTGCTTTTGCGAAAATATCTTTCAAAGGTCGTAATGTTCATCCAGGAATGGCAAAAGACAAAATGATTAACTCGATGTTGATTGCCAATGAGTTTTTGACACGCTTACCAAAAAATGAAGTGCCAGAAAAAACCGAAGGATATGAAGGATTTTATCATTTGATTTCGATGACGGGAAATGTTGAGAATTCTAATCTTCAATACATTATTCGTGATTTTGACATGGCTAAGTATAAGGAGAGGAAACAAATAGTACAATCTCTTTGTGATGAGTTCTGTGAGAAATATGGCGAGGGAAGTGTAAGTCTGGAAATTACCGACCAGTATTTCAACATGCGTGAAAAAATAGAGCCTGTAAAATACATTGTTGATATTGCCGAAGAAGCTATGAAACAGGTAGGAGTTGAGCCAATGATTATTCCAATTCGAGGCGGAACCGACGGAAGTCGCTTATCGTACATGGGTTTACCTTGTCCGAATATTTTTGCAGGAGGACATAATTTCCATGGCCGATTCGAATACGTTCCGGTAGAATCGATGGAAAAATCGGTAGAGGTCATTTTAAAAATAGTAGAACTGATTTCGAAACGATAATCAAACTAAAATACAAAGGCAGCCAATTGGTTGCTTTTTTTTGGATCATTAAAAATACTTAGATTTATTTTTCTTTAAATAAGGCAAATTTGATACCACAAAAAGCATTGTGTTATTTTTGATTTGGCAAAGAATTCGTTCACAAGATATAATCATTAAATAATTATGGAAATTAATAACCTACTTAAGCAAGTCGAATTCATTAAAGAAATTGATAAAATTAAATACATCCAACGAAAAACAAAACTATTCAATAGCGACAGACATGAAAATGACGCTGAACATAGTTGGCATTTGGCTTTGATGACTATTGTGCTGTCGAAGCATGCAAATGAGCCAATAGATGTTTTGAAAGTACTAAAAATGGTTTTAATTCATGATATTGTTGAAATAGATGCTGGAGATACCTTTATTTATGATTCTGTTAAGAATCACTCTAACTCAGAAGAGGAACTGAAAGCGGCGAAAAGAATTTTTGGGATACTGCCTACTGAACAAGCAAAGGAGTTCATCGAGATTTGGAAGGAATTTGAAGAAGGCGAAACGAATGATGCCAAATTTGCCAAGGCAATGGACAGGTTTGAACCACTCTTACAAAACACCTCTAACAATGGTGGAACCTGGTCTGAATTTAATGTCAAATATGAAAGCGTTTACAGCAAAAAGAAGCTTATAAAAGAAGGCTCTAAGTCAATTTGGAAGTTTGCAGAGGGACTTATAAACGAAAGTGTAGAAAATGGAATTTTGAAAAAATAGTTTTGCTAAACTAGATGCTCGCAAAAGCAAAATTGTAGTGGGTGGTGATGAGTTTTGTGCACAAATCATGTTTCGTTTGAGTTTAGTGTTGGCTACAAGTTTGCTGATCCTGAAAAAGTATTGGAAGGAAAGGGAAAATATCGCCGTCAAGTAAAACTTCGATCTTTAGATGATATTGATTTGAAAAAGCTTGAGTTATTTTTGAAGCAATCGAAGGAAGTTGAAATGTGAAAAAACTTTATAGGCAGCCATTTGGTTGCCTTTTTTATTCCGATAACCTTTCGAAAATTCGACCGCCTAAAAACATGGCTTTTAATATCGGGTGAATCTCTTTTCCCAAATCAGTAAGGGAATACTCAACCTTAGGAGGAACTTCAGGATAAAGCTTACGAATCACCAAACCATCTTCTTCTAATTCTTTTAAATTTTTACTGAGCATTCTATCGCTGATATCTGGTAATAGTTTTACCAATTCATTGTATCGTTTGGTTCCTTGCATTAAATGCAAAATGATGGTTGCTTTTCGCTTTCCCTTAATGTAATTGATAAATGTATCGATGGGACAATCTCCTTTTTTCAAAATTATTTTTTTTTACGTGTTGATAATCAGCAAATCAGAACAAAATGTTAGTAGCCACCCAAAGTGTAAGTTCTTGATTTAGAATCAAAATGCTTGTAGCTTTGTTACAAGATAAGAAATAAATTAGTATAAGATATGGATACAAAAACAGAATTTAAAGCACTTCGTATTTACGAAGAAGATGGAAAATTCGTGAGAAGAATTGAAAAACGGAAAATCGAAGATCTTCCAGTTGGAGATGTGATTGTGAAAGTGAAGTATTCTTCTTTAAATTTTAAAGATGCCCTTTCGGTATCAGGAAACAAAGGCGTAACACGAAAATATCCGCATACTCCAGGTATAGATTCTGCTGGAGTTGTGGAGTATTCGAAAAGTGATAATTTTAAAGTGGGTGATGAAGTAATTGTTACCAGCTACGATTTGGGCATGAATAGCGATGGTGGTTTTGCAGAATACATTCGAGTGCCGGAAGCTTGGGTTGTGGCAATGCCAAAAGAATTGGATTTTAAGCAAGCCATGATTTATGGAACAGCTGGATTTACGGCTGCTTTATCGGTGTATCGTTTGTTGGCGGCGGGACAAACTCCTAAAATGGGGCCGGTAGTGGTTACAGGAGCTCTAGGTGGAGTAGGCAGTATTGCTATTAGTATTTTGGTTAGTTTAGGCTTTGAAGTAATTGCAGCTACTTTCGAGAGCAGCGGTGGCGAAGATGAATTACACGAATTAGGTGTTGCTAGTCGTATTAGCAGCGAAATTACCGACGATCAATCGGGCAGACCCTTATTACGACCATTATGGGCTGGAGCCATTGATGTTATTGGCGGAAATACTTTGCATACACTTCTTAAAGCTTGCAAACCATTGGGAAATGTGACCTGTTGTGGTAATGTTGGTTCCGGAGATTTAGCAATGACGGTTTATCCATTCATTCTAAATGGACTTAGTTTAATTGGCATCGATTCTCAAAATTGCCCAATGGAATTGCGCCAAAAAGTTTGGGACAAGTTGGCTGCCGAGTGGAATGTATACAATAATAATGAGCAGGTGATTGAATCTTCTTTAGAGAATTTGGATACCTACATCGACCTGATGTTGGCAAAGAAAAGTAGAGGGAGAGTAATTGTAAAAATATAGTAAAAGCAATAATAGTTAGGGAAAAGGCAATCGTATGGTTGCCTTTTTTTTGATTTCATTAATGAAAAGCTTAATTTACAGTTCGCAATTAGTGAAAATTAAACGGAATTATTGAAATCGATAAAAATGAAAGTACTTGTTATCCTCTGTCTATGTCTAATTGGTATTTCCTGTTCGCAAAATGAACTTGCCGAGCTCTATTTTCTGGAAGGGATATGGAAAATAGAAGGCAAAGAAAAATATGAGGTTTGGAAGCGAGTCAGTAATTCGGAATTAACAGGATTTGGATACAAATTGGTCGAGGGGGAAAAGAATATTACTGAAACGATTCGAATTAAACTAGAAAATGGCCTGATTGTTTATCAGGCAACTGTTCCTGATCAGAATGATGGTGCTCCCGTTTCATTTTTCTTGAATGAATCGAATAATACTTGTTTCTCCTTTGAAAACAAGGAGCACGATTTTCCGAAAAAGATACAATACAAAAAAGTTACGGATACCGAACTCGAAGTTCATGTTTTGGGAGATCAGGATAAAGGTTTTTCCTTTATTCAAAAAAAGGAATAAGCCAACGAGTAAACTAAGAATAGATTCATATTCACTTCAGATTGTATTTCAATATTTCTTCTATTTTG
>JBFFMG010000179.1:0-7652 GCA_041554215.1 Labilibaculum sp. | reverse complement strand
GCCTATTATGATGCCTCCCGGAGATAAAATTAAGGGTAGATTGCTTAATGTTGTTGGGGAAACTATTGACGGAATTGGACAAGTTAGTAAGGAAGGTGGATATACGATTCACAGAACGCCGCCTGCATTCGATCAGCTTAGTACAGAATCTGAAGTTTTCTTTACTGGTATTAAAGTAATTGACCGTATTGAGCCTTATGCAAAAGGGGGTAAAATTGGTTTGTTTGGAGGTGCTGGTGTTGGTAAAACAGTATTGATTCAGGAATTAATAAATAATATTGCCATAGGTCAAGACGGTTTATCCGTATTTGCTGGTGTTGGTGAGCGTACCCGTGAAGGAAACGATTTGCTTCGTGAAATGATCGAATCAAGAGTTATTCAATACGGAGAAGCGTTTGAAAAAGATATGGAAAAAGGAGGATGGGATCTTTCTTTAGTAGATAAAGAAGCTTTAGATAACTCTCAGGTATCACTTGTTTTTGGGCAGATGAATGAACCACCAGGGGCACGTGCTCGTGTTGCGCTTTCGGGACTAACTGTTGCGGAAAGTTTACGTGATGGTGATGAAAAATCAGGTGGACGTGATATCCTTTTCTTTGTTGATAATATTTTCCGTTTTACTCAGGCTGGATCTGAGGTTTCGGCACTGCTTGGTCGTATGCCATCAGCAGTAGGATATCAGCCAACTCTATCATCAGAGATGGGTGTGATGCAGGAGAGAATCACCTCAACAAAAAGAGGCTCAATTACTTCAGTGCAGGCGGTTTATGTTCCTGCGGATGATTTAACGGATCCTGCGCCGGCAACAACTTTTGCTCACTTGGATGCAACAACTGTACTAAATCGTAAGATTGCCGAGCTGGGAATTTATCCTGCGGTAGATCCATTGGATTCTACTTCTCGTATTCTTTCTGTAGATGTTGTTGGTGAAGCTCACTATAAATGTGCTACAGATGTTAAAGAAATTCTTCAGCGCTACAAAGAATTGCAGGATATCATTGCAATTTTGGGTATGGAAGAGCTTTCTGAAGAAGATAAATTGGTTGTACATCGCGCTCGTCGTGTGCAGCGATTTTTATCACAACCATTCCATGTTGCCGAGCAATTTACTGGCTTAAAAGGATGTTTGGTTTCTATTGAGGATACCATCAAAGGATTTAATATGATTATGGATGGAGAAGTTGATAAATATCCGGAATCAGCATTTAACCTTGTTGGCACAATTGAAGAAGCGATCGAAAAAGGTGAGAAATTACTAGCCGAATCTGAAGGATAAAAGTGCCTTAAGTACTTAAAGTTTTAAATGCCTAAAGTTATTTTGACTTTATTTGAAGCTGTAAGTACTTTGAAATTTAACCTTTAAGTACTTTAAACTTAGAAAATATGCATTTGGAAATTGTTACACCCGAAAAGAGTCTGTATACCGGAGAAGTTGAATTGGTTCAACTACCAGGAAAAAACGGATCTTTTGAAATATTGAAAAACCATGCTCCAATTGTTTCTACTCTTGAGAAAGGAACAATTAAACTAAAAACAGTTAAAGGAGACGAAATTTTCTTTGAAGTCAACGGAGGTGTTGTTGAATGCAAGAAGAATATTATTTCGGTATTGGCGGATAAATAGAGAAAATGGACCTTAGTATTTAGTACAATAGTAAGCAGTACTTATATTGGCAATACAAATTATAGTAAAAGAGGCTTTAGAATTTCTAAAGTCTCTTTTTTATTACCAACATTGTGGATTTCCTAACTACTCTTACTATTTTTGTGCCTACAATTGTTTAAACAAAAGCTGTAAATAGTCTATCTACTAATTACTGTATACCAGATACTAGAAAAAATGCCAAAAAAGTTCTTAATCATTCGTTTTTCTTCCATAGGTGATATTATTCAATGCATGACAGCTGTAGATGGTATTTTAAACCATTATCCGGATGCCGAAATACATTGGATTGCAAGAAAGGACATGTCTTCGTTTTTGGCCATGGATCAGCGCATCTACAAAGTTTGGGGGTTTGATCGAGGACAAGGCTTCAAAGGTCTCTTAAAGCAGGCAAAAGAGCTTAAAAAGGAAAAATTTGACTTCGTATACGATGCGCACAGCAATATCCGATCGATCGTACTAAAAACAGTATTAGTACCACGATGGAAACGTTGGTTTGGTATCGGATCTAAATATACCATGCGCAGCAAAGATAGAATTAAGAGAATCTTGTTGTTCAAGTTTGGTGTTGATCGTTTTCCAATGCCTTTTAAAGGAATGCTTTCGTATCGAAAACCTCTCGAGAAATGGGGTTTAACTGATTATTCAAAAGTGAATGC
This sequence comes from Labilibaculum sp., assembly GCA_041554215.1. Lineage (GTDB taxonomy): Bacteria > Bacteroidota > Bacteroidia > Bacteroidales > Marinifilaceae > Labilibaculum. The sequence continues at coordinate 5,331 of JBFFMG010000179.1, read as the reverse complement.
CAATTGGTATTTTCCTGAGGAGTTAAAGCAGAAAATGGAGGAGAAGGTTTTTTCAATTTTAAAGGGCGAAGCAGCTAAATTGGTTACTTTGGTTCCTTCTGCAGCCTGGATGATGAAACGTTGGCCGGTTTCTCATTGGCAAAAATTGGTGCAACTACTGCCAGATTATCATTTTATGATTTTAGCCGGGCCTGATGATGTGTTCTGCGATGAAATTGAGGCTGTTGCAAAAGAACGAGTTCTCAACTTGAGTGGAAAAACAAATTTACTGGAGTCTTGTTATTTGGTTCAGAAATCGAATTTGGTAATTTCCGGCGATACTGGTTTTTTGCATGCGGCAGATAAGTTTAGCATTCCTGCCTTATCCTTAATGGGACCTACAGCCTTTGGATTCACAACAGGAGATCACATCAAAACACTTGATGTGGATATGAAATGCCGACCTTGTACAAAAGATGGCTCAGGGAAATGCAAACAAAAAGTTTACCAGCAATGCATGGTTGATATTACTCCTGAATGGGTTGCTCAGGAAGTGATTGAGCGAATGTCCTAAGTTATTTTAATCACTTAACAGATATTTAACAAGCTTTATTTAAATCAGTTCAAAATAAAATCATATATTTGTATCGCACACGACATAAAATGAATGGATTTTTTCGAAATGCAAAACAAACACAAACAATAAAAATCGTTGAAATGAAAAAAATAGTCTTACTGTTAATTTTTGCTGCAGGTTTAGTATCTACACAAACAATAGCACAAACAGAAACAAAGAAAGTTTGTAAAAACGAATGTTGTTCAAAAAAGAAATGTATGAAAGAAAACTTTTATGGCTTTAAAGTAGCCTCTATAACCGGTGATGAAGTTGATTTGGGTCAGTATGAAGGGAAAGTTGTTTTGGTTGTTAATACGGCAAGTAAATGCGGTTTAACGCCACAATATAAAGGTTTGGAAGCAATGTACCAAAAATACAAAGATCAAGGCTTGGTTATTTTAGGATTTCCGAGTAATCAGTTCTTGGAACAAGAGCCGGGAACATCAGAAGAAATTGCTGCTTTTTGTGAGAAAAACTACGGAGTGAGTTTCCCAATGTTCGAGAAAATTGAAGTTCGTGGAGAAAATGCTCATCCACTTTATAAAATGCTGACTGAAGAAAAACCATTTTTAGGTTTTGATGATTCAGAATCAGGAAAAAAATTCAACGGTTTTATCAGTGAAAAATTTCCTGAAATTTATGCAGGAAATGGAATCAAATGGAATTTTACCAAATTCATTATCGATAGAGATGGAAAAGTGGTGAAACGAATTGAGCCAAATATTGCTCCAGAAGCTTTCGAAGACGAAATTAAAGGAATGTTGTAATTCAGCAAACCAAATAAATATGAAAATAGGCTCCATTTGGAGCCTATTTTTTTATGTTTTAATCTGCTTAAGAACCCAACTTACTTGTTGTCAAACCAATCTACAAAGCGCTTAATTCCCTCTGCAAAGCTAACTTGCGGATTGTAGCCAATCAGTTCTTTTGCACGGGAAATATCAGCATAAGTTTGATCCACGTCACCTGCTTGCATTGGCAGATGATTGATTTGAGGTTCGCATTTGGCAGTTTTTGCAATAATATCAATCATGTCGCGCAAGAGAATCGGGTAGCTGTTGCCCAGATTTATGGTTTCGAAAACCTGTTTGTGATTGAAAAGATAGTTGCAGCTTTTTACAATTCCATCAACAGTATCATCAACGAAAGTATAGTCTCTTGCGGTTGAACCATCTCCAAACATTGGAATTGGCTGCTTATTTCTGAACAATTTCAGAAATTTATGAATGGCCAAATCGGGACGCTGGCGAGGACCAAAAACGGTGAAAAACCTCATGTTAATGATGTCCAAATCGTACAAATGATGGTAGCTATGATTTAAAACTTCGCAGGATTTTTTAGAAAAAGCATAGGGTGAAATGGCATAATCAACATTGTGTTTCTCCGAAAAAGGAACCTCTTTGTTGTTTCCGTAAACCGATGAGGAAGAAGCGAAAGCCAATTTTTGAATTCCTTTTTTTCGCATAAAATCCAATACATTTCGGGTCGCAGTTATATTGCTGTCGATGTAGCCTTGCGGATCTTCAATAGAAGGTCGAACTCCTGCCTTTCCAGCCAAATGCACAATTAAATCGACTTTATCTTGAATGACATCTAAGCTCGAATCAACACGTAAATCCAGTTCGTGAAATGCAAAAGAGGAATTCTGAAGAAAACCGTTCAAATTTTCTTCTTTTACTTTTTTAGGATAGAAGGTGTCGAAATTATCGATACCAATAACTTTATATCCTAGTGATAGTAATCTTTCTGAAAGATGAGATCCAATAAAACCAGCACATCCGGTTACAAGAATGGTTTTTTCTGTCGATTTATTATTTACAGTTTGCATATACTCCTGACTTGTTTTTTGGATTTGATTCGAACGGGTGAATCAAAATTAGATAAATCCATATTAATCATCTTCAACAATTGAAGAATTAGCTTAAAAGTAAAACAAAGCTATTCTATAATCATGAAAAATGACCTTTTTAGATGAAAATATTAGATTCATTAACTAATAGGATCTAATTATTTAAGCGTTATAAGAGTCATGTATTTATGGAAAATTTCACTATAGCGTTTATTTCCTTTGGGTTGGCGGTTGTAATCGTAGTGATCTATTGTTTCCAACTCCATATATTGGAGCTGCAGTTCCGAGAACAATTCTTTTGGATCCTCCGAAGAGAACACAACAAATGATTTTTCTTTCGGAAATTCGTTCAAATTCTTAGTATCCCACGATTTCACTTCTCGTCCCACTTCCCAAACCAATTCAATTCGAAATTCTTCTTCCCCAATACTATATAGTTTTAAATCTTTTATCGATTCAATGTTTCGCGCTTCTCTAATACTCTTGAACTCCTTATTTTTGTTTTGCAGTCCGTTGGTGTTGGGAAGTACAAACACTTCTGTAATCACCATCAAACAAAGCATTCCAATAACAAGGTTTAAAATGTTTCTATTTTTCCATGCCATCACTAATAATAGAAAGACTCCTTCAGAAAAAAGACTAAAAAGGATAAAGGAAAGTAGTGAAATTTGATGATCCTGATAGAAAAAAATGAAAATACCAACAGGCATAAACAAAGCAACAATAGCGATCAGCCAAAGGTTAACTCCCAAAATAAGATTGTCCCATTTGTCGGCGGTTTTGTTTTTAAAAACCTGAAGGAAATGCTGAATTAACTGACCGGCTAATAAAGCACTCGGAATTAATACAGGAAGTAAATATCTGTCTTTTTTTTCTGGTATCAGAGAAAGCAGCACAACTGCTGTAAGGGTCCAGATTAATGCAAATTTGTATTCCTTTTTGGCTTCGAATCGTTTAAAAGCATAAGGGAAAACCAATGCAGAAAAAATGAAAAGGGTCCAGATTCCAGATTGTATTGGGAAATTCCAATAGTAGTAAAACGGACGAACGTGTCGATTCATCCAGGAACCAGATTCCAGTTTGGCAATGGCTGCAGCTTCTTCAGCATGAGCAAAAGAGATAAATATTGGCCACCAAAAGCTGATCACAATAAATATTCCAATGGCTAATAAAAGTGGTTGCCATTTTTGTAGAATTACTTTTCCATTGTATACCCAGGCATAAGCTACCAAAAATGGAATTAAAACGGCAAAAAAAGCGACCGGACCTTTGCTTAAGAACGATAAGCCTAGAAAAATTCCAGCACCAATAAATAATTTCCAGTTTTTATTTTCTGTTTTCCATGCTTTGTGAAATAGGAGAATGGCACCCAACATAAAACTATGACAGTAAATATCCCAGGTTCCTGTTCTTCCCATATAAACGATATAGAAGCTGGAGGCCAAAATAAGACTATTGCATAAAGCGGCTATTCTGCTCTTATTTAAGGAGATGGTGAAGAAATACATAAACAGTACCATAAGAGAGCTTACCATGGCTGCAGGAAATCGTAGCATGCTTACATTCTCGATGCCAAACCAATTTGCAAATACAGCAGTAATCCAAGTGGGAAGCGGTGGTTTTGCTAAACGTAACTCACCATTCATGGTTGGCACCAGCCAGTTTCCTTTTTCAACCATTTCCCGGGCAGTCACAAAGTTTCGTGCCTCCATAATGTTCACAAAAAAACTACTGTTGGCATAGAAAAATGCGAAGTAGCAAACAATCAGTAAAAAGAATACATGAACAGTTGTTTTATTCTCAAACAGAAAGCGTTGAATCATTTTTTATGAATTTAGTGATCTAATTTGCGCTATTGTTTTCGGATCAGCACGATGTTTCTGCAATAAACCAACATGCCAAATCCTTGACCAAAAAATAGGACAGGATCTTTTCGGTAAACGGCATATGACAAAATCATGATAGAACCAACGATGCTGATGACCCAAAAACCCATAGGAAGTATTGATTCCCCTTTGCGCTCCGAATAGATCCATTGATATATAAAACGGAAAGTGAAAGTAATTTGCCCAGCTACGCCCCAAAGTAAAAGTAGGGTAGGAATGTCTTCGTTTTTAAATAATTGGTGATAATGGAATTCCCAATTTTTTAGCATAAAAAGTAAAACAACAATCGGAGTTACTACAGCAATTATTCGGGTTAGTAAAGGAAGGGTTTTCCAATTGTTCTGAATATGAAGATTTCTGATGTAAATAGAATAAGCAATGACTTGTCCCATAATAATCGCAAAATCTTGGCGCAGCAAACCATAAATAAACAGCATCCAGGAAGCCAAAATACTGAGTTGCCAAAATAATACCGGAGATAAAGTTTTTCCTGCTTTCTCAGATTTTATCCATTGCACGATTAATCGCGCAGAGAATAAAGCTTGAGCAATAAAACCAATGGCGTAAATATAGAGGCTGTCCATTAGCTACGAGAAGTAATTTCGTAATTAATGTAGCGTTTTTTCATCCAGCGATAAGCGAAACAATCTTTAAACGGACCCACCAAACGATTAAAAAGATGGTATTTGGCTTCGCCGGCAATTCTAGGAAAATGGCGAACGGGAATTTGTTTTATTTCACCTTCCTGCAACATGATGAGAGCAGGAATAAAGCGGTGCATTCCAGTAAAAAAAGGCATCTTTTTGGCGTAATCGGTTTTCATTATTTTCAACGGACAACCAGTATCTTCGGCGGTATCTTTAGTCATATAACGACGAAATCCATTTGCAATTTTAGAGCTCATATTTTTTACAAAGCTGTCTTTTCGATTTTGTCGAACTCCCGTAACCAAAGCAAATTCGTGGCGGTGTTCCATCAATAAATCAAAATCGAAAGGAGTG
>JBFFMG010000178.1:0-7683 GCA_041554215.1 Labilibaculum sp. | reverse complement strand
GCCTACTACAACAGAGCAATTTGTTACTCTTTCCTAACCAAGAACAGAGAGGCAATCAATGATCTTAATTTTGTAATTGCAAAACAGAAATTCGAAGAAGAGGCATATCTGAACCGGGCAATTCTCTTTGAGAATCAAAAAAAATACGAGTTGGCGGTAAAAGACTATTCAGACTTACTTTCAATAAACCCACGAAACATTAAAGCATTGCATTTTCGTGGCATTTGTAAGTATTACTTGAAAGATTACAAAGGTGCCGTTGAAGACTACGATTTATCCATTAAATACGGACTTAACTCTTCAGGAGTGTATTATAACAAAGCTGTTGCCTTAGATTGTTTAGAGCAATACACTAAAGCAATTACCTACTACGATAAGGCAATAAAAATTGACACCAAGCTAGAACGAGCCTACTTTGCAAGAGGAATTGCCAATTTGAAAATTGGGAATAAGAAAGCCGCTATTTCGGACATTAAACAATCTGAAAAATTAGGGTCTAAAAAAGCCAAAAATACACTCAAGGAAATAATTGGTTAATTATTCAATCGTTTTGAATAGTTTCCCTTGCCAAGTATCTCTTTCCACTAATTTTTTGTCAAGTTTATCTACAAATTCAAAATTCTTGATGCCCCATTTCGGAGCTATCAACCAACCTTTTGGTGCCTGATTAATAAAACGTTCCAATGTTACATTTGGATTTATTCTTTCTATCACATCCACAATAAAATCCAAATACTCTTCCATTTCAAAAAGATAAAACTTCTCAGGCTCAACCTCATACTCTTTGGCCATGCTTGTATGATTAAGTATTTGCAATTGATGCATCTTAAGCGTATCAATTGGCAACTTTGACAAGTTCACAGCATGTTCAATCATCATTTGCGGACTGTCGCAAGGCAGACCATTTACCAAATGCGCTCCAATATGAATTCCACGATTTGAGGTTCTCATTATCGTCTCCTCGGCTTCCTGATAAGTATGTCCGCGATTTATGGATTCCAAAGCACTATTATTTAAAGATTCTACACCATACTCAATACTGATGTAATAATCTTTTGCCAATTCTTCCAAATAGTTTAAAAGAGAATCGGACACACAATCGGGTCTGGTACCAATAACTAAACCAACAACTTTTTCGTGAGACAAAGCCTCCTCGTAAATTTGTTTTAAATGATCGATTGACCCGTAAGTGTTTGAATAAGCCTGAAAATAAGCCAGGTAATACTGAGCCTTGTATTTCGTATTAAAGAAGTCTATACCTAATAAAATTTGCTCTGTAACTGATTTTTTAGGACTACAATAAGCTGGATTGAAACTATTGTTATTACAATACGTGCAACCTCCTACCCCTTTGCTTCCATCTCTATTTGGGCAAGTAAAACCAGCATCAATAGATTTTTTTTGAATTCGTTCTGAAAACCTTCTTTTAAATGAACTTGGAAAATCATTATACCTCTTATTATTTCCCCACTGAAACTTCTTTTCCGTCATATCCAACTTAATTTATCGCAAAAGTACAAAAGAAATCGATTCTTAATAAATTGATCTGCATAAAATCGAATCTAGAAAGATAAGTCGCTTACAATTAACCAATAAATAAAAAGGCAAAACACAGCCGCAAGTATTACGACTTAACAAGAAGTTAACCAAGTATGGAATATCCCACAATAATTGTATTTTTACATGTGCTCTTCAAAAGCATTCAAAAACTATTTTTCTCATTTAATATAAAGAGCATTTTATTTATAAAAAGTATTCTCTATATTGCCTTTGACACTTTATTAAAACTTTAAACATGTTTTCAAAACAAGACCAATCTCAATTCAAGGCCAAAGGCATTGATATTAAAACCATTGAAGAACAGCTAAGCAACTTCAAAACTGGTTTTCCTAAAATGAACCTTAAGAAGCCTGCTACAATTGATGACGGAATATCGCAAATTGGTGACGACGAACAGGATATTTATAAGGAAGTGTTTGCAGCACATGTTAAGAAACTTTCCCTGCTAAAATTTGTTCCTGCCTCGGGCGCAGCAACCAGAATGTTTAAACCTCTTTACGATTTTCTAAACACGTATCAGGACACTGAAGAAGATTATTTAAAATTTCTATGCCACAAAGGTCCGGAAACCATGTTTAACTTCTTCGATAGGCTTGACGATTTTGCTTTTTATGGGGATTTAAGAAATATTGTTTCGGAAAACAACATGGATTTAGAGAAGATGCTTGACAAGAATCAGTTTAAGCAAATCTTGGCCATGTTATTAACCCGAAAAGGTCTTAATTATGCTAATCTTCCTAAGGGATTACTAAAATTCCACCGATACAAGCATTATTCAAGAACTGCTTTCGAAGAACATTTGGTAGAGGCTCTTAATTATGCTAAAAACGCTAAAGGAAATGCTCAAATTCACCTTACAGTATCTGATGATCACAAAGAACTATTCGAAGAACGTTTAGATAAAACCAAAGATACTTTTGAAGAAAAATACGACGGTAAACTTAATGTAACTTACTCTGCTCAAAAATCTTCAACAGATACAATTGCTGTAGATATTAACGATGAGCCTTTTCGTAACGAAGATGGAACAATCCTTTTTCGTCCAGGTGGACATGGTGCGTTAATTGAGAATTTAAATGAATTGGATGCGGACATTGTATTTATTAAAAATATTGACAATGTTGTTCCCGATCGTTTAAAAGAGGCAAACTGTAAATTCAAAAAAGTATTAGCCGGAATTTTATTAGAGTATCAAGCATTTGTTTTCGACTATTTAAAAATCCTTGAAGAAGATGCAAATATCTCTCAGGAAACACTTACTGAAATGCTTGCATTTTTAGAAAATAAACTATGCACAAAAGCGCCTGCAAATCTTAAAATTGAAGATCCTGAAAAATTAAAACAATACCTATTCACCAAATTCAACCGTCCTATTCGTGTCTGCGGTATGGTTAAGAACGAAGGTGAACCTGGAGGAGGACCCTTCTGGTCTAGAAATTCAGATGGATCTGTTTCTCTTCAAATTATTGAAGGATCACAGATTGATAAACAAGACGTTAGACAAAAAAATATATTGGAACGTTCTACTCATTTTAATCCGGTAGACTTAATTTGTGGGATTAAAGACTACAAAGGAAATAAATTCGATCTCCCTAAGTTTGTTGATAAACAAACCGGTTTTATCTCACAAAAATCGCACAATGGAAGTGAATTGAAAGCGATGGAATTACCCGGTTTGTGGAATGGTGCAATGTCTGATTGGAATACTATTTTTGTTGAAGTCCCAACAATCTCTTTTAATCCTGTGAAAACAGTATTTGATTTACTAAGAATTGAACATCGCAATTTATAATTAACAACGGCCTCTTAGCAAGAGGCCGTTATTTTTTAGGCTATACACCATAAATACTGAAGTATGGATTAACTTTTGTTAATATCTTACATCTTGAATATTTTAAAATTAATCCTATTTTTGCAGTGCAATAATCATTTTAATTTGATAGATGATAGAAAACACAGAAAACTATCTTGATGATGATGCCCTTACTTTAGTAAGCCGGTTCGAAAAAATGCTTAAAGCTGAAACGCTTTGCTATTTCGATGTTCATGAATTTGAAAGCATCATTGATCACTATATCGAGAAAAGCAATCTTTCGGATGCCGTAAAAGTTTCCAATATTGCCAATAGACAGCATCCCGGTGCTATTTCTCTTCAAATTAAAAAAGCTCAGATTTTAGTAGATCGAGAGCAACATCTTGAAGCTCTTTCCATTTTAAAAAACATCCAAGGCATCGAATCTTCAAACAAGGAGTTACTTTTGCTTAAAGGGAATATTTACAACCATTTGGGAAAGCACGAACTTGCGAAAAATCAATTCGATAAAGCGTTGCAAGTAAGCTATGATAATCGTGAGGATTTACTTTTCAGAATTGCACTTGCTTTCGAACAATTAAGTCTGTTCGACTTTGCCATTGAATATTTGGAAGAAGCTCTTGAACTAGACGAGGAAGATTCGGAAGTTCTTTTTGAATTAGGATACTGTTATGAGAAAATTGGTGAAGATGATCAAAGTATTCTTGCCTACGAGCAATTTTTGGAGCTAAATCCTTTCTCTGATAATGCTTGGTATAATATTGGAATAATTTTCAACCGCACAGGCGATTTCCAAAAAGCAGTTGAAGCCTACGAATACACTTTAGCAGTAAACGACCAGCACAGCAAGGCTTATTTTAATAAAGCAAATGCTCTTGCTAATCAAGGCCTTTTTGAAGATGCGATAAAATGCTATACTGAATATCTGGATTTTGATGACGATCACGCTTCAACCTATTCTTACATTGGAGAGTGTTTTGAAAAAATGGATGAATATGAGCAAGCATTAATAAATTACGAAGCAGCAATTAAAGCTGATGAGAATTTGGCAGATCCTTGGTTTGGAATGGGTTTGATACTAATGTATCAAGATAAAATAGATGAATGTTTGGTATACCTTGAGAAAGCAAAAAACCTGGATGATACTAATTCTGACTATTGGTTTGCTTTAGGATCGGCATATGCAAGAGCCAATTCTCCTCAAAAAGCAGTTCATGCATTTAGAGAAGCAATTGATCTTGATCCATTCGACACCACTTATCCAATTACTCTTGCTGAGTATTATCATCAAAATGAAAATGAAGAAACAGCTATTGATGTACTCTTGGAAAGCCTTAGCCAAACACCGGATTGTCCTCAATTACTCAGTAATTTGGCGGCTTACTATGCTATTACTGGTGATATAAGCAAATCAGAGCAATACATAAGGCAAGCAATTGATATCGATTCTGAAAACATTAATGATATTTTTATTCAATTTCCTGAATTAAAAGAAAACAAACACTTTACCAAACTCATCAAAACGAATCAATAATTGGGTTTGTATCAGGTAAAGGAATCTCAACAAAACAAACTATGCCCAGAAAAATAAAAGATTACCTTCTTATAGCCCTTAAGGGAATGGGAATGGGAGCTGCCGATGTTGTACCAGGAGTTTCAGGTGGTACAATTGCCTTTATCACTGGAATTTACGAGGAATTAATAAACAGCATTAAATCGATTAACGGAGGCGCTGCTAAACTTCTTTTTCAATTTAAATTCAAGGAATTTTGGCAGTCTGTGAACGGCAACTTTCTATTGGCATTGATCTTCGGAATCTTCTTAAGTTTTCTATCACTGGCAAAACTAATTAAGTATTTTCTGGCCGAACAGCCTATATTAATTTGGTCGTTCTTCTTTGGATTAATCGTTGCTTCAGCAATAGTTATTGCACGTAAAATAACGGAGTGGAAACTACGCACTATTATAGCAATGCTTATTGGTATCGGAATTGCCTATATGGTAACTGTGATTACTCCAGCGGAAACACCTACATCGTATTGGTTCCTTTTTCTTTCGGGAGCTTTGGCCATTTGCGCAATGATTTTACCTGGTATATCAGGAGCTTTCATTTTATTGCTTCTGGGCAAATACGAATACATTTTAAATGCAATAAGCACTTTTAAATTAGATGTAATTGCAGTTGTTGGTGCTGGTGCTGTTATTGGTCTTTTGAGCTTTTCGAATTTGCTTAGTTGGCTTTTAAAGAAATACCATAACATGACCATTGGTTTGCTTGCCGGATTTATGATAGGATCTTTGAATAAAGTGTGGCCCTGGAAAAATACAGTTTCAACATTTATTGACAGACATGGTGTGGAAAAACCTTTACTGCAAGAAAATATACTACCAAATACTTTTGAGAAGATAATTGGCCAAGATTCAGAATTGATGTTTGCAATTCTTTTGGCCATTGCCGGATTTCTACTAATTTGGATAATGGAAAAATTCTCTCCTGAATCAAAAACATAATAAAATGAATGAATTCGGAATTCTAGGTTTCCCACTCGGGCACTCTTTTTCAAAAAAATACTTTACGGATAAGTTTACTGAAGAAAACATAGATGCTGTTTTTTTAAATTTTGAATTGCCTAATATTCTGGAATTCTCTACTGTATTAGATCAGCATTCCGATTTAAAAGGTTTCTGCATAACCATTCCCTACAAGCAGGATATTATTCAATTTTTGGATGAAATTGATCCGTTGGCAGAAAGAATTGGTGCGGTTAATTCGGTTCAGATTATCCGTGAAAATAATCTGGTAAAATTGATCGGATACAATACCGACATTTATGGTTTTACTGAATCACTACGCATTTTTTTGAATGGTGTAAAACCCAAAGCCTTGATTTTAGGTACAGGAGGAGTTTCAAAAGCTGTAGCTACTGGATTGGAAGAAATGGGAATTGAATACCAATTTGTATCGAGAACTGCTTCCAATAAATGCATAAGCTACGATATGCTTTCGAAGGAACTTCTGAGTAATTACCATTTAATCGTTAATTGTACTCCGTTGGGAACTTTTCCTAAAGATGACACCTATCCGGATATCCCCTACAAAAACCTCACAAAAGATCATTTTTTATATGATGTTGTGTACAACCCTGCTGAAACTCTTTTCATGAAAAAAGGAGCGGAACAAGGTGCAAAAACACACAACGGATTAAAAATGCTTCACCTACAAGCAGAGAGAAACTGGGAAATTTGGAATCGATAAATTCTCTTGCGAATCAAAAACCTAATTTTTGATTCGGCGTTCAATTGATATATTTTGTTTATAAGAATCCTTTTCATAAATTCAAGCCATCAAGTTAACAAAAGAACAATATGGCAGACAATCAAGATAAAATTAATCAACTCTTCGAAAAGCAAGAAATTCTTCATAAAAAACAAGAAGCTCTTTCAAAAGAAATTGGCGAATTACGAACCGAAATAATTCAACTAAAACATAGCGAAACTAAGCCTCTTGAAGAAAAAGAAGTGATTAAGGTATTGAGTGTAAATCAAATTCCGGAAACAGACGAAAAACCAAAAACACAACAAGAAAAATTCCAAACAGAAGACTCTGAATCAAAAGAAAGTGAAGTTTCCAAAATAGTTCAAACTTCTAAATCAAAATCTGACCTTGAAAAGTTTATTGGTGAAAATCTGATTAATAAAATCGGAATTGCAATTACCATTATTGGTGTGGCAATAGGTGCCAAGTATTCTATCGACAATGATTTAATTAGTCCTTTAACCAGAATCATTCTTGCTTATTTAACTGGGATTGGTCTATTAGGTTTTGGCATAAAACTGAAGTCTAAATATGAAAGTTATAGCGCTGTACTAGTAAGTGGTGCCATTGCAATCTTATATTTTATTACCTTTCTAGCCTACAGTTTATACGGCCTATTTCCACAAGCAATTGCATTTATTTTAATGTTGATTTTCACGGCCTTCACAGTTGTTGCTGCAATTAATTACAACAAACAGGTAATTGCTCACATCGGCCTTGTTGGTGCCTATGCCGTTCCTTTTCTACTAAGTGATGGTTCTGGAAAAGTAGCCGTACTTTTTACTTACATGACAATCATTAACCTTGGCATTCTATTTATTGCATTTAAGAAATACTGGAAAGCGTTGCAATACTCCTCCTTCTCCATTACCTGGTTAATCTTTTTATCATGGTTTATTAGTAATTATGATCCTGAAGAACATTTTATTTTAGGAGCTGGTTTTCTAATCATCTTTTTTGCCATCTTTTACTTACTCTTCCTAGCCTATAAATT
>JBFFMG010000177.1:0-7692 GCA_041554215.1 Labilibaculum sp. | reverse complement strand
TGTTATCGCAGGTGTTGTTGGCACTAAAAAAGTGAGTTACGATATTTGGGGCGATACTGTAAATACAGCTAGTAGAATGGAATCATCAGGATCGGTTAGCGAAATTAATATTTCGGGTATGACGTATATGCTCATTAAAGATTTCTTCATTTGTGAATACAGAGGCAGAATGCCTGTAAAATACAAAGGAAATATCGACATGTACTTTGTTAAGGGTTTTAAACCCAACATGTCATCCGATTTAAAGGGACTTGTACCCAACCAACATTTCCAGACTCAGTTCCAAACACTTCGCTATGATGACTTGGAGGAAGCCATCCTAACAAAATTAGAGAATGAGTTGCCGAAAAACTTATACTATCACAACCTAAAACATACCATTGATGTAATAACAGAGGTCGAAATAATTGGCCGAAAAGAGAACATTTCAGATGCTGAAATGCTGATACTAAAGACTGCTGCTCTATTTCATGATACTGGTTTTATTCTTTCTTACAATGAACATGAGGAGTGCAGTGTAAAAATGGCTAAACACATCCTTCCAAAATATTTCTATTCCAAACAGCAAATCGATGAAATTTCAAACCTTATTATGCACACAAAATTTCCGCCTCAACCAAAAACGAATATGGAAATGATTATTTGCGATGCAGATTTGGATTATTTGGGTCGTACTGATTTTATTCCTGTTTCTGGAAATCTATATCGCGAACTAAAAGAGCATGGAAAAATAAAAAGTATTGATGATTGGAACCGTCTTCAAATAAGATTTATTGAAAATCACCAATATTTTACCGAAACGGCTCGTAATCTGAGAGACGTAAACAAAATTAAACAGTTGGATAAGCTCCGAGAATTAATCTAAGCTTATTAGGTCTTTTCGCGCATATTGATTTTAAATTATAAGTTATAATCAAATTCTGTTTTCAATTTCATGGTTTTACTTTTGAAATAATGTAAATTTATTAGTGCAATATTCATGTAGTATTTCGCAAAATATTTATCAAAAAGGAAGAATCATGATTACAAATCTAGAAAATATCCTATCTGATAGTGCAAAAAGCATGAAACGATCTGTTATCAGAGAGTTATTAAAATTGATACAAAAACCGGAAATAATCTCTTTTGCCGGCGGACTGCCTGCTCCCAGCACCTTTCCAATTGAGGAATTAAAACAAATCAGCAATGAAGTATTAGAAGAAGATGGGGCTGACGCCTTACAATATGGTGCTACCGAGGGAGATAACAAACTTCGTGAAATTCTAACCAAAAGATACCAGAAGCAAGGATTAAATATCTCTACTAATAATTTGGTGATTCTTACTTCATCGCAACAAGGACTTGATTTAGCGGGAAAAATATTCCTGAACCGAGGGGATAAATTTATTTGTGGACTGCCCAGCTATTTGGGTGGATTAGCTGCTTTTTCAAGCTATGGCGGAAATCCTGTTGGTATCAAATTTGATAAGCATGGAATGCGCTCCGATTTATTAGAGGAAACCTTGGCTAAAATGTTGAACGAAGGTGATCTACCAAAATTTATTTATGTAATTCCTGATTTTCAAAACCCTGCGGGAATTACAATGCCCGAATTCCGAAGGCTTGAAATTATTGCAATCGCAAAAAAATACAATATTCTAATTATTGAAGATAGTCCGTATAGAGAATTACGATTCGAAGGAGAACCTCAAAAAATGATGTACGAACTAGACAATTCCGAACAGGTAATTGCGCTGGGAACTTTCTCTAAAATATTCGTTCCCGGATTTAGAATTGGTTGGATAATAGCTCATGAAGCCATCATCGACAAATTTGTGAAAGCAAAACAATCTACTGATTTATGCACTTCTCCTTTTGTTCAGAAAATAGCAGCTAAATATTTGGAAAAAGGATTGTTTGATAAGAATTTGAAAGGCATCATTGAAATGTATCACCGCAAACGAGATGTTATGCTTGATGCTTTCGAAGAATTTATGCCAAAAGGTGTTACCTGGACAAAACCTGAGGGGGGTTTGTTTCTTTTTCTTAACTTACCGGAAGATATGGATGCTCAAGAACTTTTTGATATCGCCATTAAAAAGAATGTTGCATTTGTGTTGGGATCGGCTTTTCACTGCGATGGAAGTGGAAAAAACACCATGAGAATTAACTTCTCGTTTGTTGATGAAGAACACAACAGAATTGGAGTACAGCGTTTGGCCGAATCAATTAAAACATTGATGAACAACAAAGTAAATGCTTAACTGTTTGATCCTTTTTTAAGAATCAAACCTATTTTTATATTCGTTATAAATCCTAACTCTCACCTTACAATGAGAAAAGAGGGAGTTCTAAATTAGAACTCCCTCTTTGTATATAAAATCTAAAAGGCTAAAAGCCATTTACATCATCTTAAAATTCAATAATTGTATTCCAGTTGTGTTTGTCTTCAATAACTCCGTACTGAATTCCACGAAGTGTTTCATACAATTTAAGGCTTGTCTTTCCTGCCTCATCACCATAAAAATAATCAACTTTATTATCAGCGTCAACAATTTTACGAATTGGAGAAATTACGGCAGCAGTACCACAAGCACCAGCCTCAGTAAAATCAGCTAATTCTTCAACGGTTACTTTTCTACGCTCGACAGTCATTCCCATATCTTCAGCAATCTGACACAAACTTTTGTTCGTGATTGATGGCAAAATTGAGTCTGATTTTGGTGTTACGTAAGCATTTCCCTTAATTCCGAAGAAGTTGGCTGGACCACATTCGTCGATGTATTTCTTTTCTTTTGCATCCAAAAATAAAACTGCAGAAAAACCTTCCTTATGAGCACGGGTTCCTCCTCTTAGCGAAGAAGCATAGTTACCACCCACCTTAATCGTTCCTGTTCCTTGCGGAGCGGCACGATCGTATTCACGATAGATTACGTAATCGGTTGGCTTAAATCCTTCCTTAAAGTAAGGTCCAACCGGCATTACGAAAATAGCAAAAGTATATTCAGGAGCAGGATTTACACCTACTTGTGCGCCATTTCCAAAAAGAACCGGACGAATGTATAAAGAGGCTCCCGATTCGTATGGAGGAATCCATCTTTCGTTTAATTTGATGGTTTTAATTACAGCTTCCTCAAATAAATCAATCGGCATTTCGGCCATCATAATTCCATGAGAAGATGATTGCATGCGTTTCGCATTTTCATCAATACGAAACACTCTCACTTTTCCATCAGGACCTTTAAAAGCCTTTAAACCTTCGAATGCCTGCTGTCCGTAATGCAAACCAGTTGCCGCAATATGCACATTCACCTGATCTGAAGAAGAAATTTCTAATTCTCCCCATTTTCCATCACGAAAGTGACAACGAACATTGTAGTCGGTTTTAGTATAACCGAAACCAAATTGTTTCCAGTCTATGTTTCCCATCTTTAATTAAGAATTTTACGATTAGTAAAGAATATTTATTGTTTGTGTTTATTTCAATAATTGGTTTATTCCTCAACCTTCAAATTAACCAAGTAACCGTTATGTTTTCTGATATTGAGAACTTTTCCGTCGTCAAAGATAAGATATTGTCCTTTAATTCCTTTTAAAATTCCTGAGTATTCTTTCTCCTTATCAAATCCAAAACTCACTATTTTTTCGGGTTGTAAAACCATTGGGTATATCATCTCAAATACCTGATCTTCATTGGAAATGTATTGTTGCAACTCTGGATGCAGTAATTGAGCCGCTTTTTGCTTTTCGGATAACAAATCAACTCTATCAGCATTATCAAGCTTTAGCATTGCGCGCCAATTGGTTTTATCTGAGAAATACTCTTTTAACGCCACTTCTATCACACCCGCAATATGACGATTAGGCGTTTTTGCTAATTTTATGGCTTTACTGGCTCCCTGATCCATCCATCGGGTTGGCACTTGTGATTCTCGTGTAACTCCAACTTTCAAATTTCCTGAATAGGCCAGATACACGAAATGAGGCTGAAGCGTATGCTTTTTTGCCCATTCCATATCACGCGAAATTCCCAAATAAGATAGATCCAATTCTGGACGAAGAATGCTTTCATCGGTCTGCGGAAGCGTAGAAAAACAGGAATAGCAATATCCTTGCGAAAAAGAGGTCTTTGTTATTTTTCCACAATGAATACAGTTAATCTGTCCTAAATAAGTAAAGCTTAGCTTTTTACCTACTAAAGAGTTCATATTAACCATATCTTCGCCTATTGGTAACTGATACTCAACGATATCTTTAAGATCAGTTCGCATTTTACTGATATTCCCCTGCTTTTGCATCCAATTATCTATTTATAAATTCTCTTGAATCACTTTCATCATATGATCGAGTTCCTCCTGATTGAAGCCAACTCCCTGCCATATGATTTTCCCTGTTTTATCAACAATAAAGTTACGAGGAATGTACTGACTTGCAAATTTTGCATACACCTCTCTTTTCGGATCGGGAGCAATGGGAAATGTAAAGCCCTTTTTCTCGTTGAATGCTTCCAATTGTTCCTTTGTGTGCTCTCGCCCAATAGAAACCATTGCAAAATTCTCATTCTTAAATTTAGGCCATAACTGACTTTCAACTTCCGGCAGTTCTTTCATGCAGGGACCGCACCAGGTAGCAAAAAAGTTAACCAAAACTACCTTGCCTTTTAAATCACCAATTGCAAATTCTTTTCCATCTAAAGTAAGAACCGAAAAATTGGGTGCCTGATCGCCGGTTTTCACAATTGAACCTTCAGGATCTTGCGCAAATAGTGTTGTTGTAGCCACAATGGCCATGAGGGTAATGAATATTTTTTTCATGTTTTATATTATTTTGAGTCATCAGACCCGTCAAATTTTTTCGCCCTTAGACTTTCGACTTTAAACTTTTTAGACCTTTTGCCTTTTTAACCTTTGGACTCTTAAATTCTACTGAATTAAGTCGTTGGTTACTTCTACAATCTTATACAGTTTATCCGATCGGCGAATCATTGTATCCATTGAAATGGAGAAACTATCACCTTTAACGGCTTTTTCAACCGATTTTAGATCTACTCGAATTTCTTTTACAGTCGTTTCTATGACACCGGTTGTTGGACCGGTAATCAATATCTGATCGCCTACCTTTAATTCCTGCGACTCCAATAAGAATTCGGCCACTTTAATTTTGGCAAAGTAATTTGTTCCCTTACCTATCAGCATTTTGCGTTTGGTAGCTCTGTTGCCATACTCTTCACTCCACTCCCCAATTTTTTGTCCGAGGTAATAACCATCCCAAAAGCCACGATTGAATACTGTTGCCAGGTTCTCCATCCATTGGTCAATTTTATCACGGGTATAATCGCCTTCCAAATAAGCATCGACAGCTTCGTTGTAATTCGCAACCACTGTTTTTACATATTCGGGAGAGCGAGCTCGGCCTTCAAATTTCAAGACACGAACTCCTGCATCCAACATTTTATTTAGAAAACCGATGGTGCACAAGTCTTTTGGCGACATGATGTATTCATTATCGATCTCCAATTGATTTCCCGATTCCTTTTCGGTAACTGTATAGGCTTTTCGGCAGGTTTGCATGCAAGCACCGCGATTTGCCGATGAATTTTTTTCATGCAAACTCAAATAGCATTTCCCCGACACTGCCATACACAAGGCACCATGTGCAAACATCTCTATTTGAATCAATTCCCCTTTTGGACCGCGAATTTCCTCATCAACAATTTGCTTGTAAATAGCTGCAACCTGATTCAAATTTAATTCACGAGCCAGAACCACAACATCGGCAAACTGAGCATAGAACTTAACTGCCTCGATATTGGTAATATTGCATTGTGTTGAGATGTGAACTTCTACATCAATTGTGCGGGCATACATAATCGCAGAAACATCGGCCGCAATAATTGCAGTAACACCACCCTCTTTTGCGGCATCAACAATTTTATGCATTACTTTGATATCGTGATCGAACAAAACAGTATTCACCGTTAGATACGATTTGATATTATTCTCCTTACAAATAGAAGCAATATTGTGCAAGTCTTCGATGGTAAAATTATTCGAAGATCGCGATCTCATATTCAACTGTTCAATGCCAAAATAGATAGAATTGGCTCCTCCCTGTATAGCGGCCATTAATGATTCGTACGAACCAACCGGCGCCATTAATTCAATTTCACTTCTATTCATCTAAAAAATCCCCTTATCTGGAAAAATAAAAAATTTGTTGTTTAGAATGAGTTCTGCTTGTTAAATAGATATTTAAAGGCAGAAACACCTTCTTTCTGATACTCAGCAAAAGTACTCTTTATGTGCCATTCTTGCAAGATGATATTAGAACAGGCAGAACTTTCATTGGTTGAAAAAAAACTCTTGAAAAGATATAAAGCGTAAAAAATTAAAACAATACCTCCAAAAATGCCTTCAGACAGATTTATCATCACAATTAAGTTTAAAATATCCGTAAAAAACAAATTGAAATACCGAACTAAATACAAAGAAACAGGCGTAGTTGTTAATTAGAGTTAAATCGCGTTAATTGAAGTTAATTAAATACTTTAAAGCGCAATTAATCTGACATATAGATCGCATATTGATTGTTTTTAAATAGTATTGCTGAATCAAAAATGTTAGTACATTTGACTTTCATTCACAAACAAATTTAACGCCCGGCGAAACAAAAATTATAGTAAAACAGAGCATTATGTATTTAATGCCAAGTGCACAAGGTGCACCAATTAAGAAAATGATAAAAAAGCCATAGTTTATATACGGAATTTGATTATATGAAAACGCGTTTTATAGGGTTAACAGTTTTATTAATAGTTGTTTTTATTGGTTGTGCAAACAAATAAATTAACGACCAGATTTTAAAAAAAGGTATGACTTTGCCTTTAAAATCAAGCAACCAAACTCTGACACCCCTCAACGAACTAAAGGACACAAGGTTTCAAGCAAAACTTGAAGCCAAGCTGAAAAAAAACAGCAAATGGAAGCGACTCATTGAAAATGAAAAGATGGCTGTTGGTTTAGTTGATTTACGGGATTTAGACAACATTCGTTTTGCCAGCGTTAACGGCAACAGCATAATGTATGCTGCCAGCCTACCTAAAATTGCAGTATTATTAGCTACTGCTGATGCTTTGGAAAAGGGAGAATTGGAAGAAACACCTGCCATTACCAACGACATGAGACTGATGATTAGTCGTTCGAACAATCAGGCAACTACACGCCTAATTGACTTACTGGGATATGAAAAAATAAAGGATGTTTTGATGGATCCTAACTACAAATTATATGATGAAGAACAAGGTGGCGGTTTGTGGGTTGGGAAACGTTATGCAAAAACCGGAGCACGATATCCAGAACCTCTTAAAGGAATCAGTCATGCAGCTACTGCTGATCAGGTTTGCCGATTTTACTATATGCTTATTAATGGAGAATTGGTTAGTCCTGAACGATCAACACAAATGTTGGAGATGATGGTTGATCCTGAAATTCACCACAAATTTGTAAATACCATTGAGAAGGTTCGTCCGAATGCCAAATTATTCAGAAAATCAGGAACTTGGAAGAATTTTCATGCCGATTCGATACTAGTTTGGGGAAAAGAGGATCGATTTATATTGGTTGGCTTACTTCAAGATGATGATGGAGAACGAATTCTAAGACAGCTTGTGCTTGATGTTGAAGATGTTTTGGACGACGTGAATTAAAATACATC
>JBFFMG010000176.1:0-7729 GCA_041554215.1 Labilibaculum sp. | reverse complement strand
GAATTTAAAGACTTTAGTTTCAGTATTTATTTTTAATGAATTTAATTTTGCCTCTTAGTAATCTTTTTTTTTAATGAACGAAATGTAAATTTCACATTTAGGTTTCATAATGCAAGGTAATGATTAATTTTACCAAAGTTTCCAATTCTACAATTGTTAACAAACCCCCAATCTATTTGAAATTAATAATATTTACTCATGAATCGAAGTTTATTTTGTCCCAATCTATTGATACGTAAAAACGAACTGCATTCAACTAATGATTTTGCTTTAGAGTTACTTAAAACACAAAAGCCATTAGCAGGCACTGTCGTTTTGGCATTAAGTCAGACAAAAGGCCGCGGACAGCGCACAAATGTTTGGGAAAGTGAAAGTGGCAAAAACCTTACCATAAGTATCATTCTTACTCCTAAATTTCTTCCAATACCGCATCAATTTCAAATTTCGTGTGTAATTTCTTTGGGAGTATATGATTATTTGAGGGAATATTTAGAGGATGTCTCAATTAAATGGCCAAACGATATTTATGTTGGAGATGAGAAGATTGCAGGGATTTTAATTGAACATTCAATCATGGGATCTACCCTAAGTCATAGCATTTGTGGTTTGGGTTTAAATATAAATCAGAATAAATTTATTTCTGATGCACCAAATCCTACCTCATTGGCAATTTGCACTAAAAGGGAATTTAATCTGGATGAAGAACTGACAAAACTGTTAATTTGTATCGAAAATCGATATTTTGAGTTGGAAGATGGAAAATCAGATGAACTTGAGAAGAACTATTTAGAATCCATGTACTGGATGAATGAAAAGCATCAGTTTTCGGATGAGAATGGTCAATTTGAAGGAGAAATTATTGGAATCACCGAATACGGACAGTTGCGAATAAAGGCTATGGGCGAAGAGCGAATCTATAATTTTAAAGAGGTAAGCTTTATTCACTAGCTCACCTCTTGGTTTGTTTTTTAAAACTGTATCGATATTTTAAGACTAATATTTCTTCCTGGATTATAGAAGTTTAATTTTTTAAGACTCGATAAGTGATCGGTATATGCTTCATTAAAAAGATTGTTGGCACTCAATAGTAAACTTGCTTGGTAGTTGCCAAGTTTTAGATCAGTTCCTGTTTGAATTTCAATTAAATTGTAGGCCGCTGTTTTACTTTCGAATTTAGCCGGATGATTTTGTTCTAAGGCATGTTTCCAGTTTAAACTGATAAAAGGAGATTCGAAGGTTTTATTGCCTTTTGCAAAAAAGCGAACAGATGTCTGTAGTTTGTGTTGTGGAATAAATGGTAAACGTTCTCCATTATCTTGTTTTGCAATTACCATAGAGTAATCGGTATGAAATTTTATAAAAGAAGTTGGAGCTACATTTATTGCCAATTCGCCACCATATAATTTGGCATTTTGTTGGGCATACGAATATACAAAACCAGTTCCTTCGGGAGCAGGTTCATCGCTTGGTGCCAAATAGATATAATCGTAAACTTTATTGTAGAAAACCGAAAAATCAATATTATGATTTTGAGTATGGTAATGAATACCTAAATCCGATTCTAAACTTTTTTGCGGATCAAGATTAGCATTTCCTTCTTCAAAACGGTTACCGTGCAAGCCATGTTGTGTTAATTCCGCCAAATTTGGTGCACGATATCCACTTGCAAAGTTGGTTCGCATTAATAGCTTTTTGGATAAATGAAATGTTGCTCCTACTGATGCATTTAGATTGTCAAATTGTCGGTTGATGTGAACAGTTTCTTCTTCATGGTCATTATGTACTTCTGGTTCAGCATGCGAATGTCCGCCGGCTTTTTGTTCTGGAACATACAATGACCGATGATCATATCTCATGCCTAATTGAATTCCTATAGTATTAATCTCCTTTTTTAAAAGAGCAAATGTTGAGAAATCATCAATTTGAGCGTTTGGGATGATATGATTTGGTGCTTTGTGATTGGTATTGGATTGATGCATACCCTGAATTCCGATTAGGAATTCGGTTGTTTCAGAGCTTGGGAAATACAATTTACTGTCATAAGTGAAAGTATTTAAGTTCATGTCTACTAATCGAAAAACTATTGATTCAGGGTTTCCATTCAATCTTCGCTGGTTGAATTGATAAGCGGTATTCAATTCTAATTTATAGTTTCCCAAAAACAATTTGTTTCTCGATGAAATTAAATGTTGAGTTAGGTTTTGGTACCAACGATAATTTTTTCGGTTCCCTGCATTCACTAAATCTATTGATTCCTCATTGGTCATGCCAAGTTTAGGCTGCAGGTAATCGTAGTAAATTTTGAAACTTCCAAAATCTTTAACCATTCCTATGCCTAACTGCAGTCCATCTGAGTTGAAGCGGGTATTTGGAACGTATTCCCCATTGCCATCTTTGTAATCTTTGTGAGATTGTTTGTTGGCGCGCAGCATCCAGAACCAATCTTTTTGAGATGCTTTTACTCCAACAGTTGTTGTCAATCCCTGAGTTACGCTGTGGTATTCATTTGAGATATCTGCCTTTAAACTATTGGCAGGTGCAGGTTTCGCCCGTACTAAATTTATTACACCTCCCATGGCATCCGATCCGTAAAGCAAGGATGCCGGACCTTTAATTACTTCGATATGGTCAGCTCCTTCTTCGTTAATTAAAAATGGATGATCAGTTGAGAATTGAAAGTTTTCCAAACGCACTCCATTGTTTAGAAAAAGAATATTATTTAAGGAAAGACCACGAATTACGGGAGTGCTGACTCCTGGGCTCCGTGAAATCACATCTACACCAGGTATAGTTGCTAATTTCTCACCTAAGGATGGTGTCGACAGTCTTTTCAGATCTTCTTTTGCAAGCACCGAAATTTTAATTGCATTTTCGTGTTGCGCAGAAGGAAAACCTCCTGAAACAACAATTTCCTGCGTAGTAACAGAAGTAAATGGCAATTTAATGTTAAATTCCGTATTTTCCTTTATTATCGTGATGGTGTTGATAGAACTTTCGTAACCAATGAATGAAAACTGAATGGTGATTTTACCATTGGGTAAATTTTCAAGTTGGTAGAAACCATTAGCATCACTAACCGTCCCTTTTTGCAGTTCCGGAATAAAGATGCTAACCCCGGGAAGAGCGATTCCATTATCTTGATCAGTGATTTTACCATTCAGTTGATTGTTTTTTATGTCACCCAAACCAAAGGTGAATTGCGGCAATAGAATAAATATTGCCAGGATACATCGTATCATGATATCGTAGAGTTATATGAATTTTTATAGTGAAATTTAAAACGCATAGATATAGCAGATAAGTTTTCTAAAAACTCATCCACAGTATACCTTCTGATGTTTTTCAATCAGATTAATAAATTTAACCTACGATAATTGGTGGGGCTCTTAAACTATAGGGAAGCTTTGATCGGTTATGCGACTTTTTGGTTGATTCTACTCTTGGATTTTCGAATTTGAAAATTACTGATACAGGAATATTTGTGATGCCTGCTGGTGTAAAGTAGAAGTAATCGAACGCCAGAATTTCACAAATATCCTCAATTGAAGCCGTGTTATCCGAGCAGGAATAACAGTGATGTTCGTGATTTGGGAACAGGACGTGTTGTGTTTTTATCAGTATTGGCAATGCAAATGCCAATGATAAAAACCAAGCCATAATTTGATATCTTCTATTTAGAATCATTTAAAACAAAGCTATCTAAAAAAATGAAATGCACAAAAAAAGCTGTTGAGATTTTCAACAGCTTATGAAGAGATTTGTCACTATTCAATATTTTGAAGCATATTGTATGGAATTTGGGTAAGACCTTCGGCCAATTGATCAATTCCTTTCTCCAATTTCTTTTTTAGCATCATTTTCATCATGGCATTCAATTCTGCATGAACTGTCAGCTTTATTCTTGTATCGTAAGCATCTTTTTCAACAAGTTGAATCCAAATGTAAAATTCGAAAGGACTTCTGCCATATCCAGTCAATTTCAATACTTTATTTTCTTCTTTTTCTACAAACTCCAATCCAGCCTCACCAAAACCTTTAATTACAAAAGTGCAGTTGTTTTCTGTAGCTTCCCAATGCTCAATGTATTCTTTAAAATTCACCTTCTTTTTCGATTGCGCTTCAATTTGCTCCTGAATTTGAGGATTGTTAGCAGCTAATTCGAATACTTTGGCAATTTTTCTGAAATCCGAAAAGAAACTATACACATCATTTATGGTATGTGGAATCTTTTTTACTTCACTAATAATTTTTGTTGTCGACATTTGTCTGTTCCTCCTTTAGAGTGCAAAAGAGGGTATTCACATTGGAATACTCTCTTTTAGCTATTGTTTTTTTATTAAAGATCGGCGACTATTTTCTCCAGTTTGCCGGATCTTTTCTCCATTCTTTTAACTGATCTACATCTTCAGCTTTCACGTATCCGATTTCCTGAGCACGATCGATCATCACGTTGTAATTACTCAATGTATCTATTTTACAGTTTGCAGCTGTGAAATTGTCAGCAGCAGTTTGAAAACCATAAGTGAAGATAGCTAACATTCCCAATACGTCGCAATTTGCTTCTCGCAATGCTTCCACAGCTTTTAAACTGCTTCCGCCAGTCGAAATTAAATCCTCAATAACTACAACTTTTTGTCCTGCTTTAATTTCACCTTCAATTAAATTCGTCATTCCGTGAGCTTTCGCCGATGAACGAATATAAACCATTGGTAAATTCATTTCTTCGGCCACCAAAGCACCTAATGCAATTGCTCCTGTTGCAACACCGGCAATAACCTCCACATCAGGATATTTTACCAAAACTGCTTCTGCAAAAGCTTTTTTAATGTAGGTTCTAACTTCTGGAAACGAAAGTGTTTTACGATTATCACAATAAATTGGCGACTTCCATCCCGAAGCCCATGTAAAAGGGTTTGTAGGTTCTAGTTTAATTGCTTTTATTTGCAGCAAATATTCAGCGACTTGTTTAGCAGTATCTTGCATTCTTTCAATGGATTTATGGATTGTTTAATGAATTCAAAAAGCGGAAATTCAGTTGATTGTGTTTTTCGGTGCTTTTTTTAAATCTACCGCAAATGTATAAAGTATTTTTTAAAGATCGAATCATTTTTTTAGGAGATAAAAAGGAGAGTGTAAATTTCCAGGGAATGGTTTATTCTTGGATCGAAGACCAGTCGTTGGAAGGTCTCATTCTTCAGTTTGATGAAGATGAGAGTAAGGAAGCGATTTTTATTGTTGCTGATGATTTGGATCTTCTTTTTGAACACTTTGTATCCTGTTTTAAATACATAGAGGCCGCAGGTGGTAAGGTATTTAATTCCAAAAAAGAGATTCTTGCAATTTATCGACTCGAAAAATGGGATTTACCCAAAGGGAAGGTAGAAAAAGGAGAATCGATTCGCGAGGCTGCTGTTCGGGAAGTAGAGGAGGAGTGTGGGATTTCTAATTTGAAAATTGAAAAGGAATTGAATTCTACCTATCATACCTATTGGATGAAAGATAAACACATTCTGAAACGAACCTATTGGTACCAAATGACTTATTCAGGATTAGAAGTTTTAGTTCCTCAAACCGAAGAAGATATTCAGGAAGTAAAGTGGCTTTCGCTGAATGAACTTGATGAATTCAAAGCAAATACTTATGCTTCTATATTAGAGGTGATGTGTGAGGGAGCGTAAGTTTATTTATTCGGTATTATCCATTTTTAATGATTAGTTCTAAACTATCTGGTTTTAGAATTTTGATGTGTTTATTATTTACTTTAATGATTGAATCCGTATGAAATTTAGCAAGCGTGTTGATTGAACTTTCTTTTGAACAGCCTGCCAATGAGGCTAGGCCAATTCTTGTGACTGGTAATGTAAATTCGGTGCTTTGGTAAATTTCACTTAATTCCAGTAATATTAATGCAAGAGAACCTTCAACATTCTTGTTGCAAAGCCGACTCGTACGATGAACCATACTATTTGTATTTGAAGACATGTGTCGAATTAATTTAAGTGCAAATTCACCATTCTCCTTAATTAGGCTTAAAAACACATCCATATTTATCATTTTTATTGTCGTGTCTTCTAGCGCTACTGCTGAAAAATCAAGACTTTTACAGGCGAAACTGCAAACAATTCCAATAAATGAATCATTACCCAATAGTTTTAGAGTTGAAATTTTAGAATCATTTGTCACGTCGAGTTTGGCCAAACCTTTTTCGATATACAAAATGTGAGAGGCTACAAAACCTTGCTTTATGATGGTTTCTCCCTTACTGAATTGAAGTAGAGTGGTGGAATTCTCCACCAGTATTTTTTGATCAGGAGTTAAGGCCTTGAAACAATCTATTGCACTAATGGATTCTTGGTCAGTATAATACCTTTCGGTTTGATATTCAAAATTCATTAAGAGGAATTAATTTGTTTTAAAATACATTCTAAATGGGTGTTAAATTCCACCAAAGATAGTGAATCTATACTCCGTCTAATAGTTTTATCCTTACTGAAGTTGTGTCATTTTTAAAAGATTTAAATGATAATAAATAATAAAATTAAAACGAAATGGCAGATTTAAAATTTAGAGTAAAAGCACATAGTGAAAATCCAACCAAGACAGTTGTTAAAGCAAGAGGATTTGAAATAATTATTGATGAGCCTGCCGATTTAGGTGGTACAAATGAAGGTGCTAATCCGGTTGAATATATTCTTGCCGCTTTTTGTGGTTGTATTAATGTAATGGCTCATGTGATTGCAAAAGAAATGAACATTGAATTGCGTTCGCTTCAAATAAAAATGTCGGGCAATTTAAATCCAAATCGACTATTTGGAGCATCATACGATGAACGAGCAGGTTATAAGGGTATCGAAGTAGCTATTGAGCCTGACTGTGATGCTAGTAAAGAGGAACTTGCTAAATGGTTAGAGGCAATTGAGGATCGATGTCCGGTATCAGATAATTTGAAAAATATTACTCCAGTAAGCTTACAATTGAAATTAAAAAAAGCAATAATGGCTTAAATGATTAAAAAGAATATCCACCACGTTCTATATGTGGTGGATATGTTTTTACTGCTTACGATAATTTTTTCTTACTGCGTCTCGTGCAATCTTGATAAATTCCAATTGAATATTTTCCTTTGGCCCCTGAGCGGGAGCTTTCATAATTTTACCTTCAGGATTAATTAGGATGTAAGTTGGAAAGGCTTTTACATTATACTCTCCAAGTAAATGTTGTTGGTCGCCAATATGAATAATTGGCCAATCTACCGTCTTTTTTGATGCGAAATCAAGATACTTGCTCACATCCCAATCGCATGCAATACTTAAAAATTCAATATTCTCACCAAATTGTTGTTTCAACTTTTTAATCTCTTTAAAATCTTGCAAGCAAGGATAACTCTCTGTATTGCAGAAATTTAGATAGAGATATTTACCCTTGTAGTCGGCTGATTGTACATTGCCTATTGAAAAATCAGGAGCAGGATAATTTATTTGCAGATGCGTAATTTTTCGGATAAAATTTTCACATAAATCTTGATTGTACTTGTAAGTGCTATGTTCTTTTAATTGCGATAGTATTTCTATCGTTTTATTTTGGCTATAGAATTTTCGGGTAAATGCATCGAATACCGAAGTTGCAATAATTAACTCTCTAAATTGTACATTTTTATAAGCAGGGTAGTTCCGCATTAATTCATAGATATCACGATAAGTTGATTCTGATTTTAATGCTTTTGATAGTT